>NZ_JBHVHF010000054.1:0-33292 GCF_042800315.1 Streptomyces sp. NPDC057638 | reverse complement strand
TCGTGGGCCCCACCCCGGTGACCGGTGTCCGGCCCACTGCCGTCTCCGCGCGACGGGAGGTCCGCGGACCCCTCGGCCCCCGGACGGCGGATCGGTGACGGAGCGGTCCACGGACACCACTTCACGGACCAGCACCACGGACAGCACCCGCACCCTCCGACAGACCCCGCACCACGGACAGCACCCGCACCCCCCGACAAACCCCACACCAAGAACAACACCCACACCTCGACGAGCCGCCCCCCGGGTATGAGGCACCCGGCCCCGCCACCCCCACTACGCCATGCGCGACCGCCCCCACCCCCATCCGGGTGGACGCCCCCGCACCCGGCCGCGTGCTCCCCCCGCCCCCGCGTCCGGCTGCCTAGCGTGCGAGTGACCGATCGGCCCTGACGTCGTTCCCCCATCCGGGGGACGGCAACTGATCAGAACCGAGGTGTACGCCATGGTGGCCCCGCCGGACAATCCGGAGAACCCGGACAATGAGGTGATCTGGGCGCGCTCCCTCCAGCACTCCCCCAGCGGGGCGCCCGCGCTCGCCGGGGTCTCGCTCGGGGTCCGCGAGGGCGAGATCCTCGCCGTGTGCGGCCCGCGCGGCAGCGGCAAGACGACGCTGTTGCGGTGTCTGTCCGGGCAGACCGTCGCCGACGAGGGCGAGGTGTGGTTCAACAGCGCGCCCGTGCACACGCTCTCCCGGCCCCAGCGCGAACGGCTGCGCCGTGAGCGGTTCGCGTGGATCGGCCCGGAGCCCACACTCCTGCCGGAGCTGACCGTATGGGAGAACGCGGCACTGCCGCTGCTGCTGCGCGGCACCACCCGCCGCGAGGCGAAGGCCACCGCCCTGGAGTGGCTGGAGCGGCTGGACGTCGGTGACCACTCCCGGCGCCGCCCCCGCCATCTCACCCCCGCCCAGCGCCAGCGGACCGCCACGGCGCGGGCGCTCGCCGCCGGTCCCGCGGTGCTCTTCGCCGACGAGCCCACGGCGACGCTGCACCGCGCGGACCGGGCCCATGTGCTGCGTACCCTCACCACGGCCGCGCGCTCGCACCAGATCACCGTCGTCCTGGCCACCCATGACCCGGAGGTGGCCGCCATCGCGGACCGGGTGGTCGAGCTGCTCGACGGCCGCCGGGTGGCGGCGGCCCCGGAGCCGGAAGGCCGGGCCGCGTGCTCGCTCTCCGTCTAGCCCGGGGCAGCCATCCGCTGGTGCTGCTGCGGCGGCTGCTGGTCGCGGTGGCGTCGGGGGTGGTGGGGCTGCTGCTGCTCGCCGCGCTGGCGTACGCGCTGACACACCCCGGCCGCCCGGGCGCGTCACTGCCGCGACTCGCGTGGTGTCTCGTACCGCTCGCCGCCGTCACCCACCTCTCCGTGGCGATGGCGCGTACGGATCCCAGCACCCGGCCCCGGACCGGTCTGGACGCCATCGGTCTGGGGCCCGGCCAGCTCGGCGCGCTGGCGGCGGCCTCCACGGCGGTGGCGGCGACGCTCGGCAGCGTGCTGGCGCTGCTGTCCTTCGTCCATCTGCGCGACGGGCTGGCGGGGCTGCCGTTCGGCGGCACGGCGGCCGAGGAGTTCGCCCGTGGCGCGGCGCTGCCCTTCGCGGGCACGCTGACGCTGCTGGCCCTCCCGCCGCTGACGGTCGCGGCCGTGGCCACGCTGGCGCTGCGCCCGCGCGACCGGTCCGGTCCTGGCCCGGACGGAGCGCCCCGGGACGGCTTCCCGGGCGGGCTGCCCTGGGGCGTGGCCCTGACGGCGGCCGGGCTCGCGGTCGGGACGTACGCGGCGGGCCCGGACGGCGGCGGGGCCGCCACCGCGCCACCCGGCGGACTCGACGCCCATCCGGCCGGGGTGCTCGGCGGCTGGCTGCTGACCGCGGTCGGTCTGGGCCTCTCGGGTCCCGCGCTCACCCACATCTGCGGGCGGCTGCTCCAGCTCGGCCGCCCCGGCGCCGCCCGGCTGCTCGCGGGCCGGGCCCTGATGGACCAGGCCCGTATCCTCGGCCGCCCCCTCGGCGTGGTGTGCGCGGTGGGTTCCGCCGGTATCGCCCTGTGGACGCTGTACGGGGACGGATCACGCCCCTTCGGCGCGCTGACCGCCCTGGGCACCGGGCTGGTGGTGGTCTGCGCGGTGGCGCCCCTGGTGACGGCGGCGCTGGAGTCGCGGCGCACCCGGGCCACCGCCACGGCGGAGCTCCGCCGCATCGGCACGCCACCGCGCACCCTGCGGTCGGCGGTACTGATGCGCTGTGCGGCGCTGGTGGCGGTCTGTACGCCCCTGACCTGGCTGGTGGGCACCCTCGCCGCCGTACCGCTGACGCGGTAGCCGACGAGCCGCCGACGAACCACCGACGAGCCGCCGACGGCTCACCCCAGCAGGACCACGTCCTGCGGCGCGAAGGTCACGCCGACCTCCGCCCCGGGCTCCGGGGCGGACCGCAGCGCCACCTCGGCCTCCAGCGGCGGGGCCGTGGCCCGGTCCCGGGGCCGGAGCCGCAGGGTGACATGGTGGCCCCGGAACGTACGGCTCTCCACGGTGCACGGCAGCCCGTCCGGCCCGCCCGGATCCACCAGCCGCACCCCGGCGGGCCGCACCAGCAGCTCCCGCTCGCCCGAGGCCACCATCTCCCCCGGGAGCGGCGCCGGCAGCGGCACCGGACCCCACACGGTGTCCGCGCTCGCCCGGCCCGTCGTCACGGTCGCCGCCACCACGTTGTCGAAACCGAGGAAGCGCGCCACGAACGCGTCGGCCGGACGCCCCCACACCTCCAGCGGGGTGCCGCTCTGGGCGATCCGCCCGTCGCGCATCACCACCACCCGGTCGGCGAGCGCGAACGCCTCACCCTGGTCATGGGTGACGGCCAGGACGGTGGTGCCGAGCCGGTGGAACAGCTCGCGCAACTCGACCACCAGCCGCTCCCGCAGCCCCCGGTCGAGCTGGCCGAGCGGCTCGTCGAGCATCAGCAGCGCGGGTTCGGGCGCCAGCGCCCGGGCCAGCGCGACCCGCTGCTGTTCCCCGCCGGAGAGCGCGGCGACCGCCCGGCTCCCGGCGTCCGGCAGCCCCACCAGCTCCAGCAGCCCGGCCGTTCTGCGCTCCCGCTCGGCCCGGGGCAGGCCCCGCTGACGCAGTCCGAAGGCGACATTGGCGCCGACATCCCGGTGCGGGAAGAGCTGGTGGTCCTGGAACATCAGCCCGACCCCGCGCCGGTGGACCGGCACCGCGCCCTGGTCGGCGCCGGAGAGCAGCACCCGGCCCGCGTCGGGCCGCTGGAGCCCGGCGACCACCCGCAGCAGCGTGGACTTGCCACTGCCGCTCGGTCCGAGCAGACAGACGATCTCGTGCTCGGCGACCTCCAGCGCGACCGCGTCGAGCGCCGGGCGGGCCCCGAACCGTACCGTCACACCATCCAGCGTCAGCAGCGCCATGCCCACTCCCCAGCCATCAGAACTCCCCGGAACCAGAACCACGGGCGTGTCCGCGACGGCCACGCTCCAACAACACCAGCGCGACCGCGCACACCACCATGAGGATCGTGCTCAGGGCCATCGCCTGCCCGTAGTTCAGCTCTCCCGGGCGGCCCAGCAGCCGGGCGACGGCGACCGGCAGGGTGGGCCGGTCCTCGCGGGCGATGAAGACGGTCGCGCCGAACTCGCCCAGCGACATGGCGAAGGCGAACCCGGCCGCGATCAGCAGCGCCCGGCGCACCATCGGCAGATCCACCTCGCGCCAGACCCGTAGCGGGGACGCGCCGAGCACGGCCGCCGCCTCCCTCAGCCGCCCGTCGACCGCGCGCAGCACGGGCAGCATGGTCCGTACGACGAAGGGGACCCCGACCAGCGCCTGCGCCAGCGGCACCAGGATCCAGCTGGCGCGCAGATCCAGCGGCGGTTCGTCCAGCGCGATGAGGAAGCCGAAACCGACGGTGACGGCGGAGACCCCGAGCGGCAGCATCAGCAGCGCGTCGAAGCCCCGGGTCAGCCGTCCGGCCCGGCGGGTGAGCGCGGCGGCCGCGAGCCCGCCGACGACGACCGCGATGGCGGTGGCCACGGCCGTGTACTGGAGCGAGTTGCCGATCGCGTGGATCGGCGGCACGAGGAAGGCGCCACCACTGGACTCGTTCGAGGTCAGGGCGCGGTAGTAGTCGAGGCCATAGCCGTCGGGCGTGGCGAAGGACCGTTCCACCAGGACCGCGAGGGGCGTCAGCAACAGCAGCACCACGGTGGTGAGGACACCGCCGAGCAGCGCCCACTGCCCCGCTCCGCGCGGCGTGCGCGCCGTGAGCGCCGGGTCGACCAGCCGTAGCGCGCCCTCCCGCCTCCGTACCGTACGGGCGTGGACGGCGAGCACCGTGCCGACGGCGGCGAACTGCACCAGCGTGAGCACGGCGGCGGTGGGCAGATCCAGCAACTGGGCGGTCTGCCGGTAGATCTCCACCTCCAGGGTGGCGAACCCGGGGCCGCCCAGGATCTGCACCACACCGAAGGAGGTGAAGGTGAAGAGGAAGACCATCAGCGCGGCGGCGGCCAGGGCGGGCGCCAGCGCGGGCAGCGTCACCCGGGCCCAGGCGGCCAGCCGCCCGGCGCCGAGCACCCGGGCGGCCTCCTCCTGCCGCGGGTCGAGCTGCGCCCACAGTCCGCCGACGGTCCGCACAACCACGGCGTAGTTGAAGAAGACATGGGCCAGCAGGATGGCCCAGACGGTGGTGTCGAGCCGGACGCCCCACACCTCGTCGAGCAGCCCGCCGCGCCCCAGCAGCGCCAGGAAGGCGCTGCCCACGACCACGGTCGGCAGGACGAACGGAACCGTCACCACCGCCCGCAGCAGCCGCCGCCCGGGAAAGTCGTAGCGGGCCAGGACATAGGCGCCCGGCAGCGCGATCACCAGAGTGAGCGCGGTGGAGGCCAGCGCCTGCCAGGTGGTGAACCAGAGCACCCGCTGGAGGTCGGACCGCCCCAGCACCTCCCCGATCCGGCCGAACTGCCACACCCCGTCGGCCATCAGCCCGCGGCCGGTGATCGCGGCCACGGGGTAGGCGAAGAAGAGCGCGAAGAAGACGGCCGGGACCGCCATCAGGGCCAGCCGGGCGGCCGCCCCACGACGGTCCGCGAGCCGCCCGGCCGCGCCTGGAACTACTTCACGACGAGCGAGGACCACGACCTGACCCACTGCTCCCGGTTCTCGGCGATGGCGTCGGGGCTGACCGTCTCCGGCTTCTCCACGACCGCGCCGAAGCGGGTGAAGAGCGGCGGCAGGGTGGCGCCCTTGACCACCGGGTGGACGAACATGTTCAGCGGCATGTCCTCCTGGAACGGCCGCGAGATGAGGAAGTCGAGCAGCGCCTTGCCACCCGGCTCGTTCTTCGCGCCCTTGAGCAGCCCGGCGAACTCGATCTGACGGAAGCAGGTACCCGTCGCCACCCCGGTCGGCGCCTCGGTCGGCTGCGGCTTGGCGTACAGCACCTCGACCGGTGGGCTGGAGGCGTACGAGACGACCAGCGGCCGGTCGGCCTTGGCCTTCTTGCCTCCGGCGGAACCGGAGAACTCCTCGTTGTACGCCTGCTCCCAGCCGTCGACGACCTTGACGCCGTTGGCCTTCAGCTTCTTCCAGTACGCCTCCCAGCCGGACTCGCCGTACCGTCCGACGGTGCCGAGGACGAAGGCGAGACCGGGCGAGGAGACGGCCGCGTTCTCCACCACCAGCAGATCGCGGTACTCGGGCTTGATCAGGTCGTCGAAGGTCGACGGCGGGGCCAGCTTGCGGTCGGCGAAGTACTTCTTGTCGTAGTTGACGCAGACATCGCCGGTGTCGACGGGGGTGACCCGGTTCCGCTCCCGGTCCAGCTGGACCTCGGGCGCGACCTGGTCCAGGCCCGTGGCCCGGTAGGGGGTGAAGACGCCGTTGTCGAGCGCGCGGGAGAGCAGGGTGTTGTCCACGCCCCACAGCACATCGCCCTGCGGCGAGCCCTTGGTGAGGATCTCCTTGTTGAGCGCGGCCCCGGCGTCCCCGGTCTTGAGCACCTTGACCGTGTACCCGGTCTGCTGGGTGAACTTCTTCAGCACGGCCTCGGAGACGGCGAACGACTCATGGCTGACCAGCGTGACGGTCGTGGACCCGGCGCCCTTGGACCCGCCGTCCTTCTCCGCGTCCCCGCCGCACGCGGCGAGGGTGGTGACCCCGAGCGCGGCGGCGACCGCGGTGACCGTGATCTTCTTGATGGTGCTCACTGGACTGACATCCTCCTGGACATGACCAGGAAGAGACGCGGCCCCGCCCGGCCCAGGGGAGGGCCGGACGGGGCGCAACAGCTTGAGTAATGACCGAACTTCCTACCCAGAATGACCTGGGCGAGGTTCAGAGGGTCTGCGGACCTGCCGGAACCGCACTCTCAGCGCTGTGGCGCTCCCCTGTCGGATATATGCAGATGTTCGTCACAGCGTACAAGGTCGACCGGACGGCCCGGCAGCCCCGGGTCTCCCGCACGGTCCGGGGCGTCAGCGCTCCGCCGCCGCCAACTGCCCGCACGCCCCGTCGATCTCCTGGCCGCGGGTGTCCCGCACGGTCACCGGCACCCCATGGGCGGCGATGGCCTGGACGAACGCCTTCTCGTCCTCGGGACGGGAGGCGGTCCACTTCGAGCCGGGGGTCGGGTTGAGCGGGATGAGGTTGACATGGACCCGCTTGCCCTTGAGCAGTCGGCCCAGCAGATCACCACGCCACGCCTGGTCGTTGATGTCACGGATCAGCGCGTACTCGATGGAGATCCGGCGGCCGGACCTCTCCGCGTACTCCCACGCCGCGTCCAGCACCTCGCGGACCTTCCAGCGGGTGTTGACCGGCACCAGGGTGTCGCGCAGCTCGTCGTCCGGCGCGTGGAGCGAGACCGCCAGACGGCAGCTGAACCCCTCGTCGGCGAAGCGGTGCATCGCGGGCACCAGACCGACCGTGGAGACGGTGATCCCCCGCTGGGAGAGGCCGATCCCGTCGGGCGCCGGGTCGGTGAGCCTGCGGATCGCGCCCACCACCCGCTTGTAGTTGGCCAGCGGCTCGCCCATGCCCATGAAGACGATGTTCGACAGCCGCGCGGGCCCGCCGGGCACCTCTCCGTCGCGCAGCGCCCGCATCCCGTCCACGATCTGGTGGACGATCTCGGCGGTGGAGAGATTGCGGTCGAGACCCGCCTGGCCCGTGGCGCAGAACGGGCAGTTCATCCCGCATCCGGCCTGCGAGGAGACACACATGGTCACCCGGTCCGGATACCGCATCAGCACCGACTCGACCAGCGTGCCGTCATGGAGCCGCCAGAGCGTCTTGCGCGTGGTGTCCTCGTCACACGACACATGGCGGACGACCGACATCAGATCCGGCAGCAGCTCCGCGGCGAGCCGCTCGCGCGCGGCGGCCGGGATGTCGGTCCACTGGCCCGGGTCATGGGCGTAGCGGGCGAAGTAGTGCTGTGAGAGCTGCTTGGCGCGGAAGGGCTTCTCGCCGATGGCGGCGACGGCCTCCTTGCGCTCCGCGGGGCTGAGGTCGGCGAGGTGCCGCGGCGGCTTCTTGGCTCCGCGCGGCGCGACAAAGGTGAGTTCTCCGGGCTTGGGCATGGTCCTACCAGTGTCGCAGAGATACGAAGAGGGGCTCGCCACCCTGTGGATAACGAGCCCCTCGTCGATAAACCTGCTGGTCAGCACCGTCACGGCGGCTTCCGGCAGCTACCGGAGCGCCCACCGGGCCGACCGGACCGGGCCACGTCCGGGATCGAACCGGCCGGTCAGCCGGACCCGGCCCGTCAGCCTGATCCGGCTCAACCGGACCCGGCCCGTCAGCCTGATCCGGCTCGGCCGGCTCCGGCCCAACCGGACCCAACTCAGCCGGACCCGGCTCAGCCGGACCCGACGAAGATCACCAGCAGCAGCCACACCACAGGCGCGGTCGGCAGCAGGGAGTCCAGCCGGTCCATGATGCCGCCGTGCCCCGGCAGCAGGGTGCCCATGTCCTTGATGCCGAGATCGCGCTTGATCATCGACTCGCCCAGGTCACCCAGCGTGGCGGTGACCGCCACCGCCAGCCCCAGCAGCAGCCCCTGCCACCAGGAGCCGCCGTCGATCAGGAACTGCATACACAGCGCGCCCGCCGCCATCGCGAACCCGATGGCGCCGAAGAGGCCCTCACGGGTCTTCCCCGGGCTGATGCGCGGGGCGAGCTTGCGGCGGCCGAAGCGCCAGCCGACCGCGTACGCGCCGGTGTCGCTGACCACCGTCAGCAGCAGGAAGACCAGCACCCGCCAGGAGCCGTCGTCCGCCGCCAGCATCATCGTGACGAAGGTGGCGAGGAACGGGACGTAGAAGGCGGCGAAGACCCCCGCCGTGACGTCCTTGAGGTAGTCCTCCGGCGGCTCGGTCATCCGCCACACCAGCACCGCGAGCGTGGTGAGCGCCATGGCGACCCAGGCACCCTCGGCACCCCGCACATACCCGGCGACCACCATGGCGGCGCCACCGACGGCGAGCGGCACCAGCGGCGCCTTGATCCCCTTGCGCTCCTGGAGCCGGGAGGTCAGCTCCCACAGACCGACGACGACGGCGACGACGACGACCCCGACGAACACCTCTTTGACCACGAAGAGCGCCGCCACGATGACCGCGCCGAGACCCACGCCGACCCCTATGGCCGCGCGCAGATCCCGGCCCGCCTTCTTCTTCTCCCGCGCCGCGCCCCGGCCCGCTTCCCGCCGGGGCTCAGCACCGCCCCGCTCCCGGTCGGGCCCGTCGGGGCCCGTCGGCGGGGTGGTCATGGGCTCCTGCGGGGAGTCGGAGCGGAAGAGGGGGCCGCCCAGGTGAGAGGCCCCCCGATCGCGATCGTCACGGCCGTCAGCGTCTCTACCTGCGTCGTCGGGGTAGTCCGGCACGATGGGCATGGGCCGAGTCTGCTGTGCCACACGCTCATCGTAGGCGGGACCCGCCGAGGCAGGACCCTGGTCGGGCGGTCCCCAGAGGCCGGTGCTCGGCGGGGCCCCCCAGGAGGAGTCGTTCATCAGACCTCGAGCAGCTCGGATTCCTTGTGCTTGAGCAGCTCGTCCACCTGCGCGACGTACTTCGCGGTGGTGTCGTCGAGCTCCTTCTCCCCACGGCGGCCCTCGTCCTCGCCGACCTCGCCGTCCTTGACCAGCTTGTCGATGGTCTCCTTGGCCTTGCGGCGCACGGAACGGATCGAGATACGGGAGTCCTCGGCCTTGCTCTTGGCGACCTTGATGAACTCGCGGCGGCGCTCCTCGGTCAGCTCGGGGAACACCACCCGGATGATGTTGCCGTCGTTGCTCGGGTTGACGCCCAGGTCCGAGTCGCGGATCGCCTGCTCGATGTTGCGCAGCGCGCTCTTGTCGAACGGGGTCACCACGGCCATCCGCGGCTCCGGCACCGAGAACGAGGCGAGCTGGTTGATCGGGGTCAGCGCGCCGTAGTAGTCGGCCACGATCTTGTTGAACATCGCCGGGTGCGCACGTCCGGTGCGGATCGCGGCGAAGTCCTCCTTGGCGACCAGGACGGCCTTCTCCATCTTCTCCTCGGCTTCGAGGAGGGTCTCTTCGATCACCACTTGCTCCTGCGTGTCTTGAGTAGGTCCGGCACATGCGACCGGGCGGGCGGCACCTGTCGCGTTGTCCCCTGCACGGTGTCCGACCGGCAGGACTTTGTCTATCCCCGGCTGTCACCGGATGTCACCGGCTGCCCCCGGCTCTCCCGGCCGCCCCTGGCTCTCCCGGATGTCCGGGACGGACGTCCACGACCGCCCCGGGCCCCGGGTCAGTTACGGGTGCCCTGGTCGCTCACGAGGGTGCCGATCTTCTCACCCTTGACGGCGCGCGCGATGTTGCCCTCGGCGAGCAGCTCGAAGACCAGGATCGGCAGGGCGTTGTCACGGCAGAGGGTGATGGCGGTGGCGTCGGCGACCTTGAGGTCACGGGCCAGTACCTCGCCGTACTCCAGCGCGTCGAACTTCACCGCGTCGGGGTTGGCCTTGGGGTCGGAGTCGTAGACCCCGTCGACCCCGTTCTTGCCCATCAGCAGGGCCTCGGCGTCGATCTCCAGGGCGCGCTGGGCGGCGGTGGTGTCGGTGGAGAAGTAGGGCATGCCCATACCCGCGCCGAAGATGACGACCCGGCCCTTCTCCAGATGGCGCACGGCCCGCAGCGGGATGTAGGGCTCGGCGACCTGGCCCATGGTGATGGCGGTCTGGACCCGGGAGTCGATGCCCTCCTTCTCCAGGAAGTCCTGGAGGGCCAGGCAGTTCATGACCGTGCCGAGCATGCCCATGTAGTCGGAGCGGGCCCGGTCCATGCCGCGTACCTGGAGTTCGGCGCCGCGGAAGAAGTTGCCGCCGCCGATGACCACGGCGATCTCCCAGCCGTCGCGGACGACCGCGGCGATCTCGCGGGCGATGGCGTGCACGACGTCGGGGTCGACACCCAGACCCCCGCCGCCGGAGAAGGCCTCACCCGACAGCTTCAGCATGAAGCGCCCGGCCCTCTTGTCGTCATGCTTCCCGTGGGAGGCGCTGTGGTCGCCGGCGCCCTTGGTGGCGTCCGTGTTCATGGAGATCTCCTCGTGCACATACGAAGAAGGCCATTGCCGTGGGTGCTGGTGTCCCTGTCGGCAATGGCCTCCTCGTCAGATCTGCGGTCGTCCGACGCTCCGGGGGAGCGTGTGTGCCGCGTGAGCCACGCGGCCGAGGACCGCGTGGGAAACCCTAGCGGGCCGCCCGGCCGATCGCGTACTCGCCGTACTGGCTCAGGCGCCGACGCGGATACGCGCGAAGCGCTTCAGCTCGACACCGGCCTCGTCGAGAACCTTCTTGACAGACTTCTTGTTGTCCTTGGCGAACGGCTGGTCAAGGAGGGTGACCTCCTTGAAGAAGCCGTTGACCCGACCCTCGACGATCTTGGGCAGGGCGGCCTCGGGCTTGCCCTCCTCGCGGGAGGTGGCCTCGGCGACGCGGCGCTCGTTCTCGACGACGTCGGCCGGGACCTCGTCGCGGGTGAGGTACTTCGGCGCGAAGGCGGCGATGTGCTGCGCGACGTCCTTGGCGACCTCGGCGTTCGGGCCGCTCAGCTCGACCAGGACGCCGACCTGCGGCGGGAGGTCGGGCATGGTGCGGTGCATGTAGACACCGACGTAGGCGCCGGAGAACTGGGCGAAGCGGTCGAGGACGATCTTCTCGCCGAGGTTGGCGTTGGCCTCGTCCACGTACGCCTGGACGGTCTTGCCGGCCTCGATCTCGGAGGCGAGCAGGGCGTCCAGGTCGGCCGGGGCGGTGGCGGCGGCGTGGGCGGCGAGCGCGTTGGCGACGGCCAGGAACTTCTCACCCTTGGCGACGAAGTCCGTCTCGCACTTCAGCTCCAGCAGCACGCCGGAGGTCTGGTCCTCGGAGATGAGGGAGACGACGGCGCCGTTCTCCGCGCTGCGGCCCTCGCGCTTGGCGACGCCCTTCTGGCCCTTGACGCGGAGCAGCTCAACGGCCTTCTCGACGTTGCCCTCGGCCTCGTCCAGCGCCTTCTTGCAGTCCATCATGCCGGCGCCGGTCAGCTCGCGGAGCTTCTTGACGTCAGCGGCGGTGTAGTTCGCCATGTCCTTGAATCTCTTCTCGAAAGTCTGTCGAAGATCTGGGGTGAACGGCGGGGGCCGGTGCCGTGGCACCGCCCCCCGCCGTCTCACTCACCGAAGCTGTACGGCGGTGATCAGGCCTGCTCGGCGGGCTTGTCGGCCTCGGCCTCGGCCTCGGCGGCGGCCGGCTCAGCGGCGACCGGCTCGGCGGCGGCCGGCTCAGCGGCGGGCTGCTCGGCGTCGGCGGCCGGAGCCTCGTCCGCCTTCTTCTCGCCCTCAAGCAGGTCGCGCTCCCACTCGGCGAGCGGCTCGCCGGCGGCCTTCTCGCCCGGCTTGGAGTCACCGGTGGCGACGCCGGAGCGGGCGATGAGGCCCTCGGCGACGGCGTCGGCGATCACGCGGGTGAGCAGGGTGACGGAGCGGATCGCGTCGTCGTTGCCCGGGATCTTGTAGTCGACCTCGTCGGGGTCGCAGTTGGTGTCGAGGATCGCGACGACCGGGATGTGGAGCTTGCGCGCCTCACCGACGGCGATGTGCTCCTTCTTGGTGTCGACGATCCAGACGGCGCTCGGCACCTTCTGCATCTCGCGGATGCCGCCGAGGGTCTTCTCCAGCTTGGCCTTCTCGCGGGAGAGGACGAGCAGCTCCTTCTTGGTGAGGCCGGAGGCGGCCACGTCCTCGAAGTCGATCTGCTCCAGCTCCTTGAGGCGCTGCAGACGCTTGTAGACGGTGGAGAAGTTGGTCAGCATGCCGCCGAGCCAGCGCTGGTTCACGTAGGGCATGCCCACGCGGGTGGCCTGCTCGGCGATGGCCTCCTGGGCCTGCTTCTTGGTGCCGACGAACATGATCGAGCCGCCGTGGGCGACCGTCTCCTTGACGAACTCGTAGGCGCGGTCGATGTACGACAGCGACTGGAGCAGGTCGATGATGTAGATGCCGTTGCGCTCGGTGAAGATGAAGCGCTTCATCTTCGGGTTCCAGCGACGGGTCTGGTGACCGAAGTGGACGCCGCTCTCCAGCAGCTCCCGCATCGTGACGACGGCCATGGCCGTATCTCCTTGGATTCTCGGTTGTGTCCTGACGCCCCGGCGCGCCTGCCGCGAAGGACCGAGGGCGCGACCACCGACCGTGAACGGTGAGCGATGGCGGGGCGTGCGAAGTCGACCCGGTGACCCGGATCGCCAGAAGAAGTGTACGGGACCGGGGCGGCACCGGGTGACGCCGCTCTCCACAACCGGCCGGTACTCCACAGATCCGGCCCATGATCCACGCGAGGAGCCGGGGACACGGCACGGTCAGGACATGGAACGACACCTCCCCGGGTCACCGCGCGCCCCGGCCCCGGAACCCCGCCCGGCCCCGCGCACGACACCGCTGGTCGCGCCGCTGATGGCACTGGTGGCGCTGCTCGCGTCGGCACTGGCCTCGGTGGCCCTTCCGGGTCCGCCCAAGGCGCCCGGGCCCGCCCCGGGCAGCGGGTGGAGCTGGCCGCTGGGGCCACCACGCCCGGAGCTGGTCCGGGGCTGGGAGCCGCCCCGGTCGCCCTATGGACCCGGGCATCGGGGGGTGGATCTGGCCGCGCCGCCCGGCTCGGCCGTACGGGCGGTGGCGGACGGGCGGATCTCCTTCTCCGGCCTCGTCGCGGGGCGCCCGGTGCTGACGATCACCCTCGCGGCCCGGGCGGCACCCCCGGCCCGGCTGACCCATGAGCCGGTCCGGGCGCTACTGCCGGTAGGGACGGCGGTCACCGTGGGCGACCCGGTCGGCGTGATCGCCCCGGGGCCGTCCCACTGCGCCGGGGGATGTCTGCACTGGGGCCTGGTCCAGGGGCGTGAGTACCGGGATCCGCTCACCCTGCTCTCCCGCCGGGCACCCTCCCGCCTGCTGCCGCTGACGACCCTCCTCGGCGGTGCGGAGGCGGCGGGACGGACGAGGGGCGATCCCGAGGGTGCGGGTACGGCGGACGGGGTCAGCCCCGTACGCCCCGCAGCGCCATGGAGACCGCCGCGTCGGCGATCACCCGCGGTTCCTCGGCCGCGCCGAGCTCGATCCGGCGCACGGCCGCGTCGACCACACCCTGGAGCAGCATGGCCGCCAGCCTCGGCTGCTCATGGCCCAGCTCGCCGAGCGCCTCGACGATCATCGCGACCAGTCCACCGTGGGCCGCCCTGATCTTCTCCCGGGCACCGTCGTCGAGCTCACTGGCGGAGATGGCGACGACGGCCCGGTGCCGCCGGTCGCCCACCAGCGCCAGCTGGCCGCGCACATAGGACTCGACCTTGCCCTCGGCGGTATCGGCCCGGTCCATGGCGGCCTCGACCTCGGCCGCCCACACGGGGAAGTCGACGGCGCACAGCTCCTCGACCACCGCCGCCCGGGAGCGGAAGTACTCATAGACGGAGGAGCGGGCGAGGCCGGTGCGCTCGGCCAGGGCGGGGAACGTCAGCGCGTCCGTCCCACCCTCGGAGAGCAGGGTGCGCGCTGCGTCGAGCAGCGCGTCGCGCTGCATGGTGCGGTGCTCGGCCACGGAGGCCGCTCGAATCCTGGGCACGGCTCCACTGTACGGAGACGGGGCGCCCGGCCGCCATGGAGCGGGATCATCGCCCCACGTCGGCGAGTTTCGCCCGCAACTGGAGTACCGACTTGGTGTGGATCTGGCTGACCCTGCTCTCGGTGACCCCCAGGACATTGCCGATCTCGGCGAGGGTGAGACCCTCGTAGTAATAGAGGGTGACCACCGTCTTCTCCCGCTCGGGGAGGGTGTTGATGGCGCGGGCCAGCAGCCGTCGCAGCTCGCGGTCCTCGGCCACCTCCACGGGGTTGTCCGCGGCGGTGTCCTCCAGGGTGTCCATCAGACTGAGCCGGTCACCGCCCTCCCCGCCGACATGGAGCAGCTCTTCCAGCGCGACGACGTTGGCGAGCGACAACTGGCTGAAGACGGAGTGGAGTTCCTCCACCGCGATGCCCATCTCCGCGGCCACCTCGGCCTCGGTGGGGGTGCGTCTGAGCTGCGCTTCCAAGGTGGCGTAGGCGCGCTCCACGGCCCGCGCCTTCTGCCGGACCGAGCGGGGGATCCAGTCCAGGGCGCGCAGCTCGTCGATCATCGCGCCGCGGATGCGGGTGATGGCGTAGGTCTCGAACTTGATGGAGCGTTCGATGTCGAACTTCTCGATGGCGTCGATGAGTCCGAAGACCCCGGAGGAGACGAAGTCCGCCTGCTCCACATTGGACGGCAGCCCGACGCTGACCCGGCCCGCCACGTACTTCACCAGTGGGGAGTAGTGCAGGATCAGCTGCTCCCTCAACCGCTCGTCCCCCGTGGACTTGTACGAACGCCACAGCTCCTCCAGGGAGGAGGGAGCGGCGGGCCGCACGGCGCCACGGGCAGCGGGGGGCGCTGCCGCGCGGTCAGACCCGGAGGTGTGCTGGGGCATTCGTTGCCTTGAGCCGTTCTGCTGTGAGGGAGGGGACGAGCGTCGTGGCCAGGAAGGGTGAGCGTAGCGTGACTGCGCGGTTGCGGTGGGCGATGTTCAGGGGAAAACCCCTGTGCGGGTGGCTCGCCCTCGCCCACACCTTCGAACCGCCGACGGACGAGGACACAACGCCCCTTCCCCCTCACCGGTCGGGGACACCCATCCGGTCGAGCGAGGCTCCCTCACCGAACGCCCCAGGTCAGAAGCCTCCTTCCGGCGCGGAGCGCCGGATCGGCGTCCGCGCGGCCAACTGCCAGCCGTCCCCGTGGCGTTCGACGAAGCCGAGCGCGTGCAGTTCGTACAACCTGCCGAGTGTCTCGTCGTATGCCGTACCCGTGAGACGGGCGAGTCGCCCCGGCGCGACGGCGCCCCGAGCGGGCAGGGCGTCCAGGATCCTGGTGCTGGCCGGCTCCAGCAGGTCCCGGGGCAGCACGGGACCTCGGCGCTCGGGTGCGAGGGCGCCGATCTCACCGACCAGTTCGGTGATCTCGTCCGCGTCGGTGACCACGGTGCCCTCACCCCGCAGCAGCTCGTGCACCCCGGCGGAGAGACCGCTGGTGACCGGGCCGGGCACACCCATGGTGTACCGCCCCAGCCGGAGCGCGGCCCGCGCGGTGACCAGGGAGCCACTGCGGTACTCGGCTTCCACGACCACGGTGCCCCGGGTGAGTGCGGCGATCACCCGGTTGCGCAGCACGAACCTGCCCGGGGTGGGATGGACCCCCGGGGGCAGTTCGCCGATCACCAGACCCTGCTCGGCGATCCGGGCGATCAGCACCTGGTGGCCCGCCGGATAGGCCCGGTCCACCCCACAGGCGAGCACGGCCACGGTGGCGCCATGCGCGGCGAGGGCTCCGTGGTGGGCCGCCGCGTCGATCCCGTAGGCCGCCCCCGACACCACGACCCAGCCCCGCTCGGCGAGGGCGGAGCCGAGGGTGGTGGCCATATGTGCCCCGTAAGCGGTGCAGGCGCGGGCGCCGACGACGGCGACCGAGCGCAGCGCCCATCGCCGCAGGTCCGCGACGCCTCGCACATAGAGCCCGAGAGGACGGGCGTCCCCGAGATCATCGAGCTGGGTCGGCCATTCGGCATCCCCCGGGCACAGGAACCGGCCTCCGAGAGCGCCGATGGCGGCCAGGTCCCGCTCCGGATCGGCGTCGGCGGCGCGTAGCCGATACCCCGTCAAGCGCCGCTCAGTGGCGCCCGGCAGCGTGACGGAGGCGCTCTCCGGACCGATGAGTCGGCACAGCAGCTCCCGGGCCCCCAGCTCCCTCAGCCAGCGCCCACCTCGCTCGTCGCCCGGCTCGATGACCCGGGTGAGGGCGATACGCGCCAGCCGCTCCTCGTCGCCCACCCGGCCCGGCCGCTCCTCGCCCCGCGGCGGGCGTGGACCCGGTGCCAGCCCCGGTGACCACCTCCGTGACCACGCCGGTGGCTCCACCGGCGGGGGTGCGTCCGCCCCGTGCGACCGAGGGCGTCCCCGGGTGCGGTCCGCCGCGCCCCGGACCTCCCGGCCATGCCCGCCCTCCGGGAATCCCCGGGCTTCCGCTCCTCTCTCCTCCGGCCCCGCGCGCGGCGCCGCTGACGCCGACGCCCCGCCGCCCACCGCCTCCTCTCCTGGAGACTCCCGTCCCATGGCCTCCGCGCCAGGCGTGGGGCCGGCCTCCCGGTCCGGGCGCGGAGATCCCCCGGTACTCATCGCCGGGCCTCCTTCCCGCGCATCGGCGCTCCCCGGGAGACGCCGGTACGCAGTTCCAGCGCGAGGGCCACATCGGCGGGATCGGGCCGGTCATGCCCCGCCAGATCGGCGAGCGTCCAGGCGACGCGAAGCACCCGATCCAGGCCACGGGCGCTGAGCAGCCCCCGCTCCAGGTCGCGCTCCGCCCCGGCCATCGCACCCGGCTCGACCGACCAGCGGGTGCGCAGCTCATGCCCCGGGACCTCGCCGTTCAGCCGCCAGGGCGTCCCGGTGAACCGGGTGGCGGCACGCTCACGGGCCCCCGCTACCCGGGCCGCCACCTCCGCCGTCGACTCGCCTCCGCCCGCGCGCCCCAGCAGATCGGCCCGGCAGACGGGCTCCACCCGCACCCGTAGATCGACCCGGTCGAGCAGGGGCCCGGAGAGCCGGGCCTGGTAGCGGCGGACGACCGCGGGAGAACACTCACAGCCGACGCCTCCGGTGGAGTGCCTGCCACAGGGACACGGGTTGGCCGCGAGAACCATCAGAAAGCGGGCGGGCAGCCGGACCACTCCCCCGCTGCGCGCCACAACCACATGCCCCGACTCCAGAGGCTGCCGCAGGGCGTCCAGCGCCTTTCCGGTGAACTCCGGAGTCTCATCGAGAAAGAGGACTCCTCGGTGGGCGAGCGAGACCGCGCCCGGCCGGGGCAGCCCGTTACCGCCGCCCACGAGGGCGGGCATGGTGGCCGAGTGGTGCGGTGCGCAGTAGGGCGGGCTGCTCACCAGCGGCTGGCCCGGCGGCAGGATGCCCGCCACCGAGTGCACGGCCGTGACCTCCAGCGACTCGCGGCGCGTCAGGGGCGGCAGCACCCCCGGCAACCGCTCGGCCAGCATGGTCTTCCCCGCCCCTGGTGGCCCGTGCAGCATCAGATGGTGACCACCGGCCGCCGCGACCTCCAGCGCCATCCGGGCCTGGTGCTGTCCCGCGACATCGGCCAGATCGGGCGCTTCGGCCGGTGTCGTCGCCAGCCCGGAGCCGATGCCGGCGCCCGGCACCACCAGCCCGGCGAGCATGGGGTCCGGGCTGCCTGCGGGCAGCGGCGGCTCGTCGGGGACCGGGGCGTCGGTGAGGATGGCGATCAGCTGACGCAGGCTGCGCACCCCGAGCACCGAGACCCCGGGCACCAGCGCCGCCTCCCCCGCCGTCTGCTCGGGAACCACGACCTGCCGGTACCCCGCCCCGGCGGCGGCCAGCACCGCGGGCAGCACCCCGCGCACCGGCCGGACCCGGCCGTCCAGCCCCAGCTCGCCGATGAGCACCAGATCGGCGATCGACTCCGGATCCACCCGCTCGGCCGCGCCCAGCACGGCCGCGGCGACGGCGAGGTCGAATCCACTGCCACCCTTGGGCACCGAGGCCGGACTGAGCCCGACCGTGAGCTTCATCTGGGGCCACTCGGCCCCGGAGTTCACCACGGCCGCCCGCACCCGGTCGCGGCTCTCCGACAGGCTCTTGTCCGGCAGTCCGACCAGGGCGAAGGCGGCCACCCCGCGCTCCAGGTCGGCCTGGACCTCCACCACCACGCCCTCGACGCCCACCAGCGCCACCGAACACGCACGGGCGAAACCCATTCAGACCACCCCGCGCACATGCTCGACGACCGGCGCGCCCCTGTCGGGCAGCACCACGCCCACCAGGTCGATCCGCACGCCCCCGGGCGGCGGCCCTCCGTATCGCTCCAGCCAGCAGTGGGCGAGATGCCTCAGCCGTTCCGCCTTGGCCGGGGTCACGGCCGCCATCGGATGCTCGAACGGACTGCCCCCGGCCTTGGGGCCCGCTCTGCGGCTCTTGACCTCACAGACGACGACGGTGTCGCCATCCCGGGCGACGATGTCGATCTCCCCCGCCCGCCCGCACCGCCAGTTCCGCGCGAGGACCGTCATCCCGGCGCCCGTCAGCAGCCGCGCCGCGATGTCCTCGCCATACCGTCCCAGTGCCCCTGTCGTGTTCACCCGGCACCACCTCCGACATCGAGCGTGAGCGCTCGACGCCAGGCGTGTGGATCATGGTGGATAACTGACCCATCGTGGAAAAACCGCTCACCCGTACGAGTGAGCCGTCGGTGGGACCCCGGCGGGCCCCAGGGGCTTCCCTGGCGGGAGAGCGACCGACCCGAACGGACGAGCCGGTCGGGCCGGGGCAGGAGACCGGCCGCACGGGGCAGGAGACCGGCTGGACGGCACGGGAGAACCAGCGGGCCGGACCAGGGCGGGCCGGGCGTCCCGCCGGGTCCGGTGGACGGCCGCTACGGGAACGCCGCCCACGCCCCCGGAGCGGCTGAGCGGCTGGCACAGCATCCGGCACACCGGACTCCACTGCCGGGCAGAAAAGCCAAAAAGCGGAAACGCCGAGCGGAAACAGCAGGCGGAAACGCCGAGCCAAGCAGAAACGCCGAGCAGAAAGGCGGCCGGGCAGAAACGCCCGGCAGGAAGCCGCGCGGAAGGGGGAAACGGCCCCAGCGGATCCCGCCCGCCCTCCGGTACACCCCTTGGCGCCCCCTCACCCCCACCATCGGCCGGACCGCCCCCGTCAGCCCGTCCGGGAGGCGGACGACTAGCCTCCGGGCAGTTCGAGATCGCTCTTGTTCAGCTCCTCGATATTCACATCCTTGAATGTGAGCACTCGCACCTGCTTGACGAAGCGAGCCGGGCGGTACATGTCCCAGACCCAGGCATCCGCCATCGAGACCTCGAAGAACACCTCACCCTGGACGGAGTGGACCTGCATCTCGTAGTCATTGGTGAGATAGAAGCGACGCTCCGTCTCGATCACGTATTTGAACAAACCGACGACGTCTCGATACTCCCGGTAGAGCTTCAGCTCCATCTCGGTCTCGTACTTTTCGAGGTCCTCGGCGCTCATGGCAGTTCCCCTTCAGCCGTGCGTCCCCCCATTGTGCGCCAGCCCTTCCGGGCCCTAGGCGTATTCCGGGGCCAGGACCACGGGCGCGGTCGGCGGGCCCTCGTCGAGCAGTGTGCGCAGCAGCCCGGCGAGCTTGGTCGGGTACACCGTCTCACGCGCCGCCGAGAGTTCGGCGGAAGTCCACCACCTCTGTCCCGTGACACTGCGCCGCTCCAGTTCGGTGAGTCCCTGTGGCGCGATCCTGGTCTGCTGGGTACGGGCCAGGAAGTACCACTCGTCCTGTTCCCAGCGCCGACCGGCGAAGGGGAACGAACAGACCCTGGTCCACACCACCGGCCCCAGTTCGACCTCGGTGATCCCGGTCTCCTCGGCGAGTTCCCTCAGCGCGGCCTCAGCACGGGTCTCGGCGCCCTCCACACCACCGCCCGGGGTGAACCACCAGTCGTCGGCGGGGTCACCCGGCTCATGCCCATGGAGCAGGAGGATCCGGTCCCGCTGGTCCAGCAGGACCACCCGGGCCACCGGCCGCAGGCCAGCCGCCCCCTCCGCTTCGGGACCCTCCGCCTCCGTACGCGCGTGAGGACCGCCCGCGCGGTGCCCGCCCCCGGCACCCGCCCCGGCCCCTGCCGCACCGGTCTCTGCCGCACCGGCCCCAGCCTCGCCGGGCCCCGTCTCACCGCGCACCCGCCATCACCTCCCGGCGCCGTCCCAGCAGCCTGGCCACCGGCCCGTACACCGCACCACCCACGATCAGGATGACACCGACCGCCATCGCGATGACGATCACCCGTACCGGGCCCGGGGTGGAGATCCCCCCGGGCAGCTCGGCGAAGCCGCGCGGCCGCTCCAGCAGACCGCCGCCCGTCAGCGGCCAGGCGACGGCGTCCAGCCGGGCCTCCACCGCCGAACGCGGTACGGAGCCCTGGTCGGCGTCCTGGAGGTGGAGCCGGGAGTCGACGGAGTCGCCCCGGTCGTCCCCGAGCAGGAAGAGCTGGCCCTCGGGGACCCTCGCGGTGTACCGGTCCACACGAGCGGCGTCGGGTGCGCGCAGATACGGTTCCTCGATCTCCTGGCCGTTGATGGTCAGCCCACCGCCCGGCCCACAGCAGGCGACCGTGTCGCCGCCGATCCCGACGACCCGCTTGACCATGGGCATATCCCCCCAGGTGGAGTCGCGGAAGACCACGATGTCCCCGCGCCGCACCTGGTCTCCGTCGATACGCTGGCCCAGCACCCGGTTCCCCGCGTCCACGGTCGGCGCCATGGAGTCGGTGGGGACGGTGTACGGCTGGTAGAGCACGGCTCCCCAGCCGAATCCGCCGAGGAAGAGCAGACAGCCGAGGGCCACGGCCACCCCGGACAGCGTGCTGCCGAGGCGGCCGTGGCCCTCGTGTGAACGTACGGTCCCCATCAGAAGCCCCCACCCACGCGGACCCGCCGCCCGGTCGGGAGGCTACGCGGTCCGGGCGGCACCCTACCGGGGGCCTGATACGGGGTCAGCCCCACCCGTATGCGAATCAGCCCAACCCGTTCCCGGGTCAGCGGTTCCGTACCCCAGCCGGTCACTCCCGCATCCGAGACAGTCGCTCCCGTACCCGGTCGATCGCTCGGCGTCACCGGATCGATCGCTCGCCGTCACCGGCGTCAGGTCCCGTCGAGGCCCGAGCCCCGCCGGGCGACTCAGGTCCGCCGGGTGTCCGACATCAGCCGCTTGCGGCGCCAGAGCACCAGCGGCACCGCGCCCGCCAGCCCCAGGCCCATCGGCGCGGCACCCGCGGCGACGGCGGCGGCCGTGTTGAGGCCGGGCTGGTCGAAGGTGTCCGGCACCGGCAGTGTGGACCAGCGGTTCACCGGCCAGGCGATGACGACCGCGCGGCCCACCACCTTGTCCACCGGGACGAAGCCATCGTTGATGTCGTCCATGTGGTAGCGGGAGTCGCGGGAGTTCTGCCGGTGGTCGCCCATCACCCAGATCCGGTCGTCCGGCACCTTGAACGGACCGAACGGCTGGTCGTCACAGGCGCTGTCACCGGGGAAGACATAGGAGGACTCGTCGAGCACCTTCCCATTGATCTTGACCGGGCCGCCCTTCCTGCACTCCACCGTGTCACCGCCGACCGCGATCACCCGCTTGATCAGGTCTTTCTCCTCCGACGAGGGCATCAGACCGATAAAGCTCAGGAACTTCTGCACCGCGTTGGGCTGCGGGGTGGGCTCCCCGTCCAGCCAGTTGCCGGGGTCGTGGAAGACCACGACCTCACCGCGCTCGGGCTCCGAGCCGAACCACGGTGTCAGCTTGTCCACCAGGACCCGGTCGCCCCGCTGGAGGGTGTTCTGCATCGAGTCCGAGGGGATCGAGAACGCCTGCACCAGGAAGGTCTTGATCACCAGCGCCAGGATCAGCGCGATGGCGATCAGCAGCGGCAGCTCCTTCCAGAAGGAGCGCTGCTTGCGCTGGCCCCCGCCCTCCCCGTCGGAGCCCGGCTCCTCCGGGCCCGGACCCGCCGGGGGCACCGGTGGCTGCACCCCAGAGGGACCCGAGTGGCCCGTCACTCCCCCGGCGGAGGCGGCGGGCTGCCCCGGCCGGTCCTCCGGCTGCTCGTGTCCGGATCGTGCGCCGAGCGCCACGTCCCCCACATCAACTCCTCACTCCGTGCGAACCGCCTGCCCCCGAGAAGAAGCAGGCCCACCACTCCCATAACGAGCGGGAGTTCCGCAGGGCTCGGGAGCAGGACCATTCCCTCGCGGTCCCGGGGAGACAGCGTATGCGACCGTGCCGCCACCGTGGCCGGGGCCGACCGTGGAGCGGGCACGGACGCGTAGGTCTCCGGCTCCTCCAACCTGCGCCAGTGTCCGACCGGCCAGGCGATCACGACCGCCCGGCCGACGACCTCGTCCTCCGAGACGGTACCCCGGTCCTCGTCCTGGAGATGGAACCGCGAGTCGGCGGAGTTCGCGCGGTGGTCGCCCATGACGAAGAGCCGCCCCGGTGGGACCGTGACATCGAACGGCACCGTCGAGGGGGCGTTCCCGGGGTTCAGATAGGGCTCGTCCAGCGGGGCGCCGTTGACGGTGACCCGGCCGTCCCGGTCACAGCAGCGCACCGTGTCGCCGCCGACCGCGATCACCCGTTTGATGAGGTCACGCTGGTCGTCCGAGGGCAGCACCCCGATGAACGTCAGCGCCTGCTTGACCTGCCGCACCACGATCGGGTCGGGTGCCGGGGCGGGCAGATCGCCCTCCCTGAGCCAGCCGCCGGGGTCCTTGAAGACGACGACGTCCCCGCGCTCCGGCCGCGATCCGAACCAGGGGGTCAGCTTGTCGACCAGGACGCGGTCCTGGATCCGGATCGTCTGCTCCATCGAGCCGGACGGGATCACGAAGGCCTGCACCAGAAAGGTCTTGAGCACCAGCGCGATCACCAGCGCCACCCCGACCAGGAGCGGGATCTCCCGCAGGGCGGTGCGGCGCCTGCGCCGCTTGACCCGCCGGGCGAGCCTGCGGCGCTCCGCCCGGCCGGGCAGGACCCGTGCGCTCTCGCCCGGACCGGTGTCGGCCGGGCCCCGGGCCGGGGCGGCCCGGTGGCCGCCCTTGCGGCCCCGGCTACCCATGGCCCCCGCCGCCGTCCGGCGCGCCCCGCGCACCCGCCGCACCCCACTCCGTACCGCCGTCGCGCACGGGTCCCGTGCGATGACCGCCCGGCGGCGGATCCGGTACGGAGGCGAAGGCGTCGGCCCGCTCCAGCGTGGTCCAGCGGCCGAACGGCCAGGCGATCCACTCCGCACGGCCGATGACCCGCTCCACGGGCACCATGCCGCCGCCCGGCGACCCCAGGTGGTCGCGGGAGTCACGGGAGTCGCCGCGGTGGTCGCCGAGGACCCAGAGGGTGCCCTCGGGGACGACGATGTCGAAGGCGACCTCGGAGGGGGTGTCGCCGGGGTGGAGATAGGGCTCGTCGACGGCGGCGCCGTTGATCAGGATCCGGCCGCGGTCGTCACAGCAGACGACCCGGTCGCCGCCGACACCGATCACCCGCTTGACGAAGTCGGTGGTGTCGGACTCGGTGAGGCCCACCGCCGCGAGGAAGCCCTCGGCCGCGGCCGAGACCGGGTTCTCCGTCAGATCCTCCGGTACGAAGGAGCCGCGGCCGTCGAAGACGATCAGATCACCGCGCCGGGGCCGCTCGCTCTCGTCGTACGCGAGCTTGTTCACCAGCACCCGGTCCCCGGTGCGCAGGGTGGGCTCCATGGAGGAACTGGGGATCTGGAACGGCTGCACCACGAAGTGGCTGACCAGCAGCACCGCGGTGGCCAGGCCCACCCCGGTGAGCGCGGCGCGGCGCCAGGGCGTGCGCACGGCCCGTCGCGCGAGGTCCCGCGCCCGCGCCGCGAACTCCCCCGAACGCACGGAACGCGACCGCCGCGCCCCGGACCCGTGATCGGGAGGGGGCGCGTGGTCGCGCTCTGTGTTCGTTGCTTCCGTGTCCATACGAAGGGGCAGCCTATCCGGCCGCTCCGGGGACACGGGCGCTCGCCGGGCCGAAGGGGCGCGGCGCCGAGCCTGAGGCTCAGTTGTCGCGCTTCTCCTTGATCTTGGCGGCCTTGCCGCGCAGCTCACGGAGGTAGTACAGCTTGGCGCGGCGGACGTCACCACGGGTGACGAGCTCGATCTTCTCGAAGATCGGGCTGTGCACCGGGAAGGTGCGCTCGACGCCGACCGAGAAGGAGACCTTGCGGACGGTGAAGGTCTCGCTGACGCCCGCGCCCTGGCGGCGGATGACGACACCCTTGAACTGCTGGATACGGGAGCGGTTGCCCTCGATGACGCGAACGTGGACGTTCACGGTGTCACCGGGACGGAAGGCCGGGACGTCGGTCCGCAGCGAGGCGGAGTTGACGGCGTCGAGCACGTGCGACATGTTCGTCTGCTTTCTTCGCCCATGCCACAGGTCATCGGCGGGAGAGAGGATGATTCAGGGGCCGTGGCGTCGGGGCGGGCGTCGTGTCCCCCTGTGGCAGGGGCGCGCGCCGGACGTACGGCAGCGGCCTATTCTTCCACGGCCTGGGGTCTGCGCCAAAATCGGCCACCGGGCTCGGGGGCCCAGCCCAGGATGGACAGGGTCTCCCGGTCCTTCTTGTCGAAGGTGGCGGGGTCGCAGCGCTCGATCAGATCGGGGCGGTGCAGCGCGGTGCGCCGGAACGCCTCGTCACGGCGCCAGCGCGCGATCTTCCCATGATGGCCGCTGGTGAGCACGTCGGGGACGGTACGGCCGCGCCACCGGGGGGGCTTGGTGTAGACGGGCCCCTCCAGCAGGTTCTCCATGGCGCCGGGCGCGAAGGAGTCGTCCTGGTGGGACTCGGCGTTACCGAGGACCCCGGGCAGCAGCCGGGCGACGGCCTCGGTGATGACGAGGACGGGGGCTTCGCCGCCCGCCAGGACGTAGTCGCCGATGGAGACCTCGTGGACGGGCATCCGGGTGGCGTACTCGTCGATGACCCGGCGGTCGATACCCTCGTAGCGAGCGGGGGTGAAGATCAGCCAGGGGCGCTGCGCCAGCCGCTGGGCGAGCTCCTGGGTGAAGGGGCGGCCGCTGGGGGTGGGCACCACGAGGGTGGGGCCGTGGGCCCCGGTCTCGTAGCCGTCGGCCAGGGCCTCGTCCAGCGCCTCGCCCCAGGGCTCGGTCTTCATGACCATGCCGGGGCCGCCGCCGTAGGGGGTGTCGTCGACCGTGTGGTGGCGGTCATGGGTCCACTGCCGCAGATCCCGGATCCGTACGTCGAGCTGTCCGCGCGCCCGCGCCTTGCCGACGAGCGAGACGTTCAGCGGCTCCAGGTACTCCGGGAAGATGGTGATGACGTCGAGCCGCATCACACGCCGCCCTTCGGCGCGCGCGGCTCGCCGGACGCGTCACCCGGGGACGTGCCGTCCGCGTCACCTGGTGCCGCGCCGGACGCGTCACCCTGGGGAGCGCGTTCGGCGCCGGTGGCGTCCTCCGACTCGGAGCCGGGCGTGGTGTCCGCCGCTTCGGACGCCTCGCGTTCCGCCTCACGGGCGGAGGCGATCTCCGCGCGGTCGTCGATCAGGCCCGGCGGCGGGTTGATGACCGCCCGCTGTTCGTCCAGGTCGAGGGAGGTGACGATCTCCGTGACGAACGGGATCATGACCTCGCTTCCATCGGGCCGCTCCACGATGAACAGGTCCTGCGACGGCAGATGGCTGATCTCGGTGATCCGGCCGACCTCGGTCCCGTCCTCGGTGACCACGTCGAGGTCGATCAGCTGGTGGTCGTAGTACTCGTCGGGGTCCTCGGGGACCACCGCGGGGTCGACCTCGGCGATGAGGAGGGTGTTGCGCAGCGCCTCGGCGCCGTTGCGGTCCCGTACACCCGCGAAGCGCAGCAGCAGCCGACCGCTGTGGACCCGGCCGGACTCGATCGTCAGCGGTCCCCGGTCGGCGGGGTCGGTGGCCAGGACGGCTCCGGGACCGAGCCTCAGCTCGGGCTCGTCCGTGCGCACCTCGACGGTGACCTCACCCTTGATGCCGTGGGCGCGGCCCACACGGGCGACTACCAACTGCACTTCGCACTCTTTCCTGTCGCGCCCGCCGGCGCGGACGTCCCGCTCAGACGACTACGGGCCGGGGACGGCCAGACGGCCCTCCCCGGCCCGAGCCGGTGTCTCCAACTGTTCAGCGAACCTGGTCCACGTCGACGAGGTCGACCCGGATGCCACGGCCGCCGATAGCGCCCACGACGGTACGCAGGGCGCGCGCGGTGCGGCCGTTGCGGCCGATCACCTTGCCGAGGTCATCGGGGTGGACCCGGACCTCCAGCACACGCCCGCGGCGCAGGTTGCGCGAGGCGACCTGCACATCGTCAGGGTTGTCGACGATGCCTTTGACGAGGTGCTCTAGAGCCTCCTCAAGCACGCTCAGGCCTCGGCAGACTCAGAGGACTCGGCGCCAGCCGCCTCGTCCGCCTTCTTGTCGGCCTTCTTCGCCTTCTGGGTGATGGCCTCGCCCTTGGGCTCGCCACCCTCCAGGGTCTTGGCGAACTCGTCGAACGAAGCGCGCTTGTCGGCCTTGGTGGCCGGGGCCAGCAGCGGCGCCGGGGCGGGCAGGCCCTTGTGCTTCTGCCAGTCACCGGTGAGCTTCAGGATGGCCAGAACGGGCTCGGTCGGCTGGGCGCCGACGGAGAGCCAGTACTGCGCGCGCTCCGAGTCGACCTCGATGCGCGAGGGGTTCTGGACCGGGTGGTACAGACCGATCTCCTCGATGGCCCGGCCGTCACGGCGGGTACGGGAGTCGGCGACGACGATGCGGTAGTGAGGCGAACGGATCTTGCCGAGACGCTTCAACTTGATCTTGACTGCCACGGGAGTGGTGTCTCCTGGTCTTGACGTGGTTGGGCACAACGAGATGCCACGTGGGGTTGCGGTACTCGGGTGCCCGATGGACGCGTCAGCCGGAGGAGAGAGGGGTCCTGTGCGGCCGTCGAGTACAGCTGTTCATTGTGCCACACGCCGTCGGCGCGCTTCCCCCCGGACCTGCGCCGCCCCCGTCAGGCGGCCCCGGCCGGGAGTCAGCTCGCCGCGGCGACCGGCTCTGGGATACGGAAGGGCTTGCCGCAGCCGCCGCAGACGATCGGTGCCTGGGCGAGTACGGAGGGTACGACGCGCACATTGCGCCCGCAGTCGCAGACGGCCTTGACCCGCACACCGCCGCCCGAGGATCCGTGCCGGGCGGCAGGTCCGCGGAAGGAGCGCTTGGTGTCGGAGGCCGTGGCGACCGTGTGGGCCTTCAGGGCGCGCTGGAGTCTGTCGATCGTCGGGCGGTAGCGCCGCTTGGCCTCGGGGCTGAGCGCGACCAGGGAGAACCCGCTGCTGGGATGCGGCTCCTCCGGATGGTCCAGGCCCATCTCCTCGGCGATGGCAAGGAATCGGCGATTGTGATAACGGCCGGCGCGGGAGGTGTCGCGGACCCCTCGCGCGGCGGCGATGCCATGGACCGCTTCATGCAGCAGTCGCTCGAAGGAGAGCTCGGCGCCACAGGCGGACGAGGACTCTCCGATCAGGGACTCGGGCGCGGCGAGATCCGGCAGCTCGGGATGGTGCCGTTGAATATCGGCCCATGCCTGTGCCAGTTCTGCGGCGAGAACAGGTGGTGTCGTGCTCACGTCGTGATAACGAGCCGGGTCGTCCCCGGGTTCCATTCCGGGGCCATCCCAAATAATTTGCACCAACCCGTCAGTTGGCATTGATGCGTCCCGAGGAGGTCGGGTGCGCTGATCTGCGGAGAAGCCGCGCAGCTCCCATCAAGCTGGTACGTAGCACCGCGGCCACCTCCCGGTCGGCCCGACGCCTTCGAGGGCGGCGCGGCGCGGCGGGCCGGTATCGGCGGACCCCGGCGGACCCCGGCGGACCCCGGCGGACCCCGGCGGACAGTAGGAGTGGCGCGGCCCCGTTCTGGTTCCCTCGGGCACGGTTCCGATAGCCGGGGTTCCGGTGGCCGGGGTTCCGGTGGCCGGGGTTCCGGTGGCACCTCGCCCCGGTTCCGGCGGCGTCGCACCCGCCTCCCCCGCACACCACCACCTCCACCGCCGATCGGCGGTGCAACCAGGGAGGTGCGCTTATGGCGCGCCGCACAAGGAGACGCGCGTCACCTGAGGGACGCGCGTCCACCGCTCGGTAAGCGGGAGTGCGGCTCAGTACGCCCGTGCCACGACGGCGAGACTACCGGGGGCGTCGTCTTCGGCGGGCACCGACCCGTCCTCGGCCACCAGACAGCGCACGGAGACCCCGCGCTCGGCCAGCCGGGCCTCGCCCGCCGTTCCCAGCACGGCCCACGGCACCCGGGCCCAGCCACCCGCCAGAGCGGCCTCGGCGGCCTCCTCGGCGGTGTGTACGTCGACCGTGGCCGACTCGCGGCGCTCACGCGACTCGCGCAGCAACAGTGCCTGGTCCTCCTCCAGGATCGCGGGGAGCGTGGCCGCCAGGGAGTCGAGGGCCACCGGCTCCTTCCCGCCGGGGATGCGGCGCGCCAGCATCGCGGTACCCGCGGCCAGGTCGCGCGGCCCGACCTCGATCCGTACCGGCACGCCCTTCAGCTCCCAGTCGACGGCCCGGCGGCCGAACGGGATGTCGGCCCGGTCATCGACGTGCACCCGCAGCCCGGCGTCGCGCAGGGCGCGGCCGATCTCCTGGACCCGGGCGACCGCCTCGTCGCCCTTGATCGCCATCACGACGACCTGGACGGAGGCGAGCCGGGGCGGCACCCGCAGCCCGGCGTCGTCGCCGTGCGTCATGATCAGCCCGCCGACCATCCGGGTGGAGACGCCCCAGGAGGTCTGCCAGACCAGTTCGCGCGTCCCCGTCCGGGAGAGGTACTCGGTCTGGAAGGCGCGGGCGAAGTTGGTGCCCAGTTCGTGGCTGGTCCCCAGTTGGAGGGCCTTGCCATCACGCATCATCCCTTCCAGGGTGAGCGTGTTGATCGCCCCGGCGAAGCGCTCCCGGGGCGTCTTGCGCCCGAGGACCACGTCGATACCGAGGACGTTGACCAGGAAGTCCGCGTACACCTCGCGGTGGATACGGGCGGCGTAGTCGCGTGCCTCCTCATAGGTGGCGTGCGCGGTGTGGCCCTCCTGCCACAGGAACTCGGTCGTCCGCAGGAAGACCCGGGGCCGCAGCTCCCAGCGGACCACGTTGGCCCACTGGTTCACCAGCAGCGGCAGATCGCGATAGCTCTGCACCCACTTGGAGAAGTACTCGTTGACGATCGACTCGGAGGTGGGCCGGACGACGGCGGGCTCCTCCAGTTCCTTGCCTCCGCCGTGGGTGACCACCGCCAGCTCGGGCGCGAACCCCTCGACGTGCTCGGCCTCCCGGGTCAGATAGGACTGCGGGATCAGCAGCGGGAAGTAGGCGTTCTGCGCGCCCGCCGCCTTGATCCGGGCGTCCATCTCCTGCTGCATCCGCTCCCACAGACCGTAGCCGTACGGTCGGATGACCATGGTGCCGCGTACCGGGCCGTTGTCCGCGAGTTCGGCCTTGCTGATGAGGTCCTGGTACCAGCGCGGAAAGTCATCGCCCTGGGGTGTGAGTACGGAGGTCTTCGCCATGGGGCGCATGGTAGGGCGCGCGCGCTGTGGCACTGGAGTGATTTTCACCCCGAGCCCGTCCCCGGAACGTGCCCCCGGGGCGCACCCCGGGGGCACGGAAGCACGGCCCTCCCTCCCCTGGACGCGGGTGCGAGAGGGGAGTTCCCTGGCTTACGGAAGGCGCGGCCGTGAGGGACGCACGGCCTCGTACGCAACCTCAGGAGGCTGTCCGGCACTCGGCCATGTGGGCGGATTGGGGCGCTTTTCGATGACACCGACGCTCGTCCGGCAACGACCCCGTACGGAGACACGACCCCAGGGACGCGCGTACGCCACCAGGGCGCGCGGCCCGCTGGAACCCACGGCGCCCGGCGGGACGGAGGCGTCCCGGCGGGCACGGGACTGGGCGGAGATCCAGGAGCGGATGCTGGTGCCCCTGTTCGAGGCGGTCCACGAACGGCTGGAGGTCGGCCCGTCCACCCGGCTGCTCGGCCTGGAATGTGGCTCCGGACTCGCGCTGCTGCTGGCGGCCGCGCGCGGGGCGTGCGCCACCGGCGTGGACACCGACCGGGCGCGGCTCGCCCTGGCCCGCGAGCGCACGGCGGCCCTCTCCTCAGACGGTCCGAGCCGCCCGGGTGGCCCGGCCGTCACGCTGTGCGCGGACGGGACGCCGGGGGCGAGCGGTGATCCGTACGACGTCATCACCGCCTTCCAGCCGATCGGCCGGGTCGAGGGGGACGGGGAGGCCCTGGGTGGGACCGGCGGCGCGCTCGGGGACGCCGTGGGGCTCCTGCGGCGCGGCGGCGCGGTGGTCCTCACCGCCTGGGGCCCGCCGGAGCGCTGTGCCGCCTCCCCCGTCCTCCGGCTCGCCGACCGCGCCGACCGCGCCGATCGCGCCGAACAGGGTGAGGACCGTCCCGCGCCGCCGGACAGCCTGGAGCGGCTCGCGGACCGCGCGGGACTGCGGCCGGACGGCTCCGGCCGGGTGGTGTGCCCCTTCGGCTACGCCGACCGCGCGAGCGCGGTACGGGGCCTGCTGTCGACGGGCCCGTACGGCGGAGGGATGGGCGGTGCCGGTACCGGGGCGGTCGGGACCGGGGCCTGGAGCACCGCGCCGACCCCGCTGGAGCGGGAGGTCGCCACGGCCCTGGAGCCGCACACCCGCCCCGACGGCACGGTCTGGCTGCGCAACGTGTTCCGGTACCTCATCGCCCGCACCCGCTGAATCCGCCGGCGCACGCCCCGGGAAGCGTCAGGAGGCGTCCTTGGAGAGCCGGGTGATGCCCGCCGCCCGGTAGGCGGCCTCCTCGTCGAGCGTCTCGTGCTCCAGCAGCGCCGCCGCCAGCGCGTCCAGCCGGTCCCGGTTCTCCCGCAGCTGGCGGCAGGCGCTCTCGTAGCACTCGTCGGTGATGCGCCGCATCTCGTGTTCGACGGTGTCGAGCGTCGCGGGCGCCGCGGAGAGGCCGTAGGGCTGCTGCGGGTCGGCGGGGATCGCGGTCAGCCGCCCGACGCGTTCGCTCATGCCCCAGTGCCCGACCATGCCCCGGGCCAGCCGGGTCACCTGCTCCAGATCGCTCTCGGAACCCGTGGTGATCACCTCGAAGACGACCTGCTCGGCGGCCATCCCGCCGAGCGCGCCGATGATCCGGCCCTTGAGGTACTCCTCGGTGTAGGCGTACTTGTCCGCCTCGGGGGTGGAGAGGGTGACGCCCAGCGCCCGGCCGCGCGGGACGATGGTGACCTTGCGGACCGGGTCCGCGCCCGGCTGCAACATGCCGAGCAGGGCGTGCCCGCTCTCGTGGTAGGCGGTCCGCCGCCGCTCCTCCTGGGCCATCACCAGCGGGCGTTCCGCGCCGAGCTGGACCTTCTCCAGCGCGGCGGAGAGATCGCCCTGGGTGACGGCGTCCTGACCTCGCTTGACCGCGATCAGGGCGGCCTCGTTGGTGAGGTTGGCCAGCTCCGCTCCGGTCATCCCGGGGGTCACCGCCGCCATCCGGCCCAGGTCCACCCCCGGCGCGAGCGGGATCTCCCGGGTGTGGATGTCCAGGATGGCCTCCCGGCCCGCCCGGTCCGGCGGGGAGACCTGGACGACCCGGTCGAACCGGCCCGGACGGGTAAGGGCGGCGTCCAGGACATCGGCCCGGTTGGTGGCGGCGAGGACCACGACCCCCTCCGAGCCGGTGAAGCCGTCCATCTCGGTGAGGATCTGGTTGAGGGTCTGCTCGCGCTCGTCATGGCCGCCGAGCCCGCCCCCGGCCCCGCGGGCCCGGCCGATGGTGTCGATCTCGTCGATGAAGACGATCGCCGGGGCCACCTTGCGGGCCTCGGCGAAGAGCTCCCGTACCCGGCCCGCGCCCACACCGACGATCATCTCGATGAACTCGGACGCCGATGCCGAGAAGAACGGCACCCCCGCCTCCCCGGCGACGGCGCGGGCCAGCAGGGTCTTCCCGGTCCCCGGCGGCCCGGCCAGCAGCACCCCGCCCGGCATCCGGGCGCCCATCCGGCGGTAGGGCGCGGGGTTCTTCAGGAAGTCGACGACATCGCTCAGTTCGGCCTCGACCTCGTCGATCCCGGCGACATCGGCGAAGGTGGTCCGCCCGGCGGTCACCTCCACCGGCTTCGGCGGTGGTTTACGGCCGAACATCCCCCCGCCCAGCCCTCCGCCCATCGCCGCGCCCATCCGCCGGGCGATGAACACCCACAGCGCGATGAGCAGCACCATCGGCGCCAGCGCGATCAGCACATTGAAAAGGACCCCGCGCTGCTGGACGACCGGCTCGGCCGTCACGGTGACCTTCTTGGCGGTCAGCGCGGCCCAGAGGTCGTCCTCGGCGAAGGCGGGCCGCTGGGTGGTGAACTTGGTGTAGTCGCCGCCGCCCGGCTTGGGGGCCTTCTTCTTCAGCTCTCCCTGGATGGAGTCGCCCTTGGCGTAGATCTTGGCGACATTGCCCGCGTCGACCTGTCGGCTGAACTCGGTGTACGAGACCGTCGGCTCCCTGCGCTGGTTGACGTACGAGAGCACCAGGTTGGCCAGCACGAACACGGCGAGCGCCGTCACGATCAGCCCGCCCCAGCCGCCCGGCATCCGCCGCCGGGGCTGCTCGGGCGGTGGCGCGCCCTCGGAGCGCCATGGCTCGTCCGGGGCCCGGCGCGGCGGTGCGGCATTGGTCATACCGGGACGTTAAGACAGAAAAAGGGTGTCGGCACCCGCGCATCCCCCCGTACCAGGACCGCCGCCGACCCCACCCGGCCCGACCCCCGGCCCGGCTCCGGGAACGGCCGACTCCGGGAACCAACGGCTCAGGGACGGCCATCACCGGCCGTGGCCGTCCCCGTGGGCGAGAGCCAGGGGAAACGAGCACCGACGATGGCGAGAGCAAGCGCGAGCGAGCGCCGAAGACAGCGGGAGCCAGGGGAACGAGCGCCGGGCAACGGCCCGGGCAGAGCCCCGGATACGGCCCCGGGCCGGGCACCGACCCGGGCCGTCCCAGGCCGCGTACGCGCGAAGGGGCCGGACGAGCCTCGCTCGCCC
>NZ_JBHVHF010000053.1:0-33330 GCF_042800315.1 Streptomyces sp. NPDC057638 | reverse complement strand
GGCTCCCTCACCAGGGGAGCCGCCCGCCGCGTTCGTCCGCGACGCCTCGCGGCGTACGTGCGCGCGGCTCCGCGTCAGATCGCTTCGTACAGCGCCGCGTTGAGACGCTCGGGAAGCACGACCCGGGTGGACGAGGTCGAGGCGCGCCGTCGCCCGGGGGCGCGACAGAGACGCGGTGCGTTCCGTGCTCCCCCGCCGCCACGATGGCCCCGGGCCAACGGGGACGCCACCCGGGACCCTCACCAGCGACGCGGGCACCAGGGGCACCCGCGCGTCTCCTCTGGTGTCACACGGATCCGGGCTGCGACACCCCCGGGCCCCGCCACCCTAAGAACCGCGCCGAACCGCTGAACGTCCGCCTCGCAGGCGATGACGCCGATCGAAACTCCCGGGCCAGCCCCTCCCCTACGGCGTCATCACCGTGGCCCTCCAGGCGCCCCGGGTGGGTCCGTCACTCCCGCCCATGACGCCCCGGGCGGGATATTTCTGACCGGGCCTCATGCGTCGGGGTCCCCTTCGGCGAACCCCTGGCGCAACTGGTCGAAGGCGAGCCGGGTGGCATCCTCGGCGGCCGACTGGACCAGGGCGGCGCTCACCCCGGCCGCGATCCGGCGCGCGTTCTCCTCGGCGAGCACCCGCAGCACGGCGACGATCTGACCGGCCGCCAGCGCGGCGGCCAGCCCGCCGCCGAGCGCCGCCGCGAGCGCCGCCTCCGAACGGGTCTGGTACGCGTGGAGCCGGGCCACCAGCGCGGGGGTTCCGTAGAGCAGGGCGAGGAAGGCGAGCACCTGGGGGTCGTCACTGACTCCGGTCACCGGGTCGCGCCGGCGCAGGCCGTCGAGGACGTGGCGGTGGAGCGCGTCCAGCGGCGAGACGCCCGCCGGGCGGGCGGCGACGACCCGGGCGAGCTCGTCCTCATGGTCGGCGAACCGGTGCAGGACCAGGTCCTCCTTCGCCGGGAAGTAGCGGAAGAGCGTGGGCTTGGAGACCTCGGCCGCGTCGGCGACCTCGGCGACGGAGACTCCGTCGTACCCCCGGGCGAGGAAGAGCGCGATGGCGGTGTCGGAGAGCGCCTGCCGGGTCCGCTGCTTCTTGCGCTCCCGGAGACCAACCGGGCCCTGGGCCACGCCACCATCCGGGCTCCCGCCGCGCACCGCCCCGCCACCGGCCGACGCACCACGGCCCGACGCACCAGGACCCGGTTCGTCACGCGCCGAAGCACCACGGCCCGACGCACCACGGGTCGATTCGCCGCCACCGGATCCGCTGCCCGGGCCCCCGCGACCGCCGGGACCCCGCCCCCGGGGGCCTCCGCCAGGGGAAGCACCGCCGTCGCCCATCACCCTCGCCACCCTCACCCTCCGCCGCTCGCTTGACGCCCATCCTAGTAATGCGTAAGCCTTACGCAGTACAGCGTATGCCATACGCAGAAGGGTGATCCGTCATGACCGACCATCGCGCCGACCCACCCCGCACCACCCGCCCCACGCCCCTCCCCCACACCACCTCCGTTCCGCCCGCCATCGAGACCGAGGGCCTGACGAAGTCCTACGGCCGGACCACGGTTCTCGACGGTGTCGATCTCCGCGTCGCGCCCGGCTCGGTCTTCGCGCTCCTCGGCCAGAACGGCGCCGGCAAGACCACCACCGTCCGCCTGCTCACCACACTCACCACCCCCGACGCGGGCCACGCCCGCGTGGCGGGCTTCGACGTGGTCGCCGAGCGCGCGCGGGTGCGCCGTTCCATCGGTCTGACCGGCCAGTACGCGGCGGTGGACGAGCGGCAGACCGGCGAGGAGAACCTGCGCCTGGTCGCGCGGTTGCGCGGGATGTCCCGCCCGGCCGCCCGGCGCCACACCGCCGAGCTGATCGAACGGTTCGACCTGACCGGCGCCGCCCGGCGCCCCGTCGCCACCTACTCCGGCGGGATGCGCCGCAGGCTCGATCTGGCGGCGGGCCTGGTGGGCGAGGTGCGGGTGGTCTTCCTCGACGAGCCCACCACCGGGCTCGACCCGCGCGGCCGGGCCGAACTGTGGCGGATCGTCGCCGAGTTGTCGGCGGGCGGGGCGACGGTCTTCCTCACCACGCAGTACCTGGAGGAGGCCGACCGGCTCGCGGACCGGATCGCCGTACTCGACGGGGGACGGCTGGTCGCCCAGGGCACCGCCGACGAGCTGAAGGCCCGTGTCACGGGCCACCGTCTGGAGCTGGTGACGGACGGGCCGCAGGCGTGGGCGCGGGTCCGCGACCGGCTGTCGGCCGGGGCCCTGCTGACGCTCGGCGGAACGTATGACCAGAGCCTCGGGGCCACCCCGCACGCGGAGCGCGCGGCCCACACCCTGGACCTCCCCACCACCGGCGAGGCCCACGACGTCCGGGTACTGCTCGACCTCGCCGACCCGGATCTGACGGACGTCCGGCGCTTCACCGTGCGCCGGGCCACCCTCGACGACGTCTTCATGGCGCTGACCGCCGGACCCACCGCGCCGGAGGGGACCTCTCATGCCTGACGCCCTGATCCACCACGCCGGAGGAGACCACTCATGCCCGACGCCCTGATCCACCACGCCGGAGGGGACCACTCATGCCCGACGCCCTGATCCACACCACGGCCATGGCCGGGCGGGCCATCCGGCTGAGCAGCAGAGCGGTCGACGCGCTCGTGGTGGCCCTGGCGCTGCCGCTGATGCTGCTGCTGGTCTTCGTCTATCTCCTCGGCGGCGCGATCGACACCGGCACCCGGTACATCACCTATGTCGTGCCCGGGATCCTCGTCCTCTGTGCCGCGTTCGGCGCGGCGAACACGGCGGTCGCGGTCAGCGAGGACATGAAGGGCGGTGTCGTCGACCGCTTCCGCGCGCTGGATGTCAGCGGTACGGCGATGCTGGCCGGGCATGTCATCGCCAGCACCCTGCGGAACCTGGTCTCCACCGCGCTGGTCCTCGGCGCCGGCCTGCTGATGGGTTTCCGCCCGGACGCGTCGGCGGCGGGCTGGCTGGCGGCCGGAGCGCTGCTCGTGGCGTTCCTGGTGGCGATCTCATGGCTCGCGGCGGCGGTGGGACTGCTCGCGCGCACGCCCGAGGCGGCGGGCGGCTTCACCTTCTTCATGACCTTTCTGCCCTACCCGAGCAGCGCGTTCGTGCCGGTGGAGTCCATGCCGGGCTGGCTCCGCGCCTTCGCCGACCACCAACCCGCGACCCCGGTGATCGAGTCCCTGCGCGGGCTGCTGCTGGGACAGCCCGTGGGGAGCACCCCGTACGCGGCGCTCTTGTGGTGCGCAGGGATCGCGGCGGTGGCGGTCGCGCTGTCGGAGCGGCTCTTCCGTCTCCGTACCGGCTGACCCGTCCGCGACACCGAAGCGCCGTACGGGGCACCGCGACCGGGCCGGTACGAGAGGAAGGGCCGGTACGAGAGGTGACGCCCCCGCACCGGCCCGGCCCCGGCCTGCTCAGCCCGGTATCCGGGTCAGAACACGTCCGGGCACCACGGCTTGCGCGCGGTCCGGAAGACGCGGTCCGCCTCGGCCGCCGCGCCCGCGCGGTGCTCCTCCAGCTCGCCGAGCGCCTTCAGCCGCACCGGGTTCTCGTCCCCGAGGTAGAGCGACCCGAGCACCCCGATGTCCATCGTCAGATCGGCCGCCTCGGCGGTCGGCGCGCACCGGGCGCCCTCCGGCGAGACCTCCAGCCGGTAGCGGCCGCCCGCGAGGCCGAGACGGTCGCGCAGTTCGAGGACGAGCGTCGCGGAGACGTCATACGTACGCGCCTCCAGGGCGCGTACGACGTCGAGGATCCGCACCCACAGCCAGTCCGCCTGCTTGATCACCTTGGCGGCGCGCGGGTCGGGCAGCAGCCGGGGCAGCAGATCGTCCGGCGCCCGGAAGCCCGAACGTACGGTGGTGATCCAGTCGACCGAGGCGAGGTAGTGCCACAGCGCGCGCTCGGCGGCGGGTGTGACGGCCACCAGGTCGCCGACGTTCGCCGCGCACTGAGGCTGCTTGCTGTCGCTCCAGACGTCGTCGGTGCGATAGGTGAGCAGGCCCTCGACCTCGCCGTTGGCGGCGCGGTAGACCGCGTAGAAGGGCTCGACCCAGGGGAAGACTGGCTCGTCCAGCGCGCCCGTGGACCCCCGCCACCAGTAGTCGTCGCGGCTGACGACGCCGTGCTGGTGCGCGGCGCATCGTTCATGCAGCTCGGGGCCGACCTTGCGCACCTCGGCACCGTCGACCAAGTCGATCCGGCCGCCGTCGGCGGGTCTCGACCAGCGGCGGCCGAGTCCGGTGCGGGGCAGGTCGAGCGACCACTCCGTGGTGCTGGTGGCGCAGCCGTATCCGTACCGCCCATAGATCGGGTACTCGGCGGCGATCAGGGTGGAGACCACCTCACCGCGCTCCTTGGCGGCGGCGAGGTCGTCGGTGATCAGCCCGCTCAGCAGGCCACGGCGGCGGTGGGTGGGAGCGACGGTCACGCTGCTGACCGCGCTCGCCGCGACCCGGGCGCCGCCGGGGACGGTGAGCTTCTGGCCGAAGGAGCGGTAGGTGGCGACACAGCGGCCGCCGTCGAAGACTCCATACGTACGGGAGAGATCAAGCCCTTCGCGGCGCGATGCCACCTGGGCGTCGGTGACGACCGTCGCTCGCAGGAAGCCATTGGAGACCGCGCGGATCCAGTCGGCTAGCTCGGCCTCGGTGACAACACGGGTCTCAAGGGTCATGCGCCCCACGCTAGGCATGTCACCGGTCAAAGTCGCGCGATTTTCCCTCCGCCCGGCGGTCCCGGTGCTGGTGGACGGGGGTGCGGGCGTCGAAGCGGCCGCCGCCCGGCGGACCGGGCCGATCATCACGCCAGGTCGCGTCGGGCGACGCGAGGCGGGGTGACTCTCGCCGAGACTCGGCGCGTCTCGTCAGGGCGAAGCCCGTGGGAGCGCGCAGACCCGCGTGGGCCACCTCGCGCGGGAAGCCGCTCAGAAGGCCGCGCGGACCGCGCCCACCTCCGCGCCCCCGCCCAGCAGCGGTACGCGCCCGATCCGGTCCATGACCTCATCGCGCAGACCCATCAGCTCCAGCGCCCGCGCGAGCACCGGGCCCAGTGCCCGTCCCGCGCCATCGTCGATCTTGAAGGCGAGCGCCCGGCCGTCCGCGAGGGCAACCGCCTGCACCGCCTCCGCGCCCATCTTGGAGAGCGCCCCCGGGATCGCGCGCATCAGCCAGGTGTCGGGCCGCCGGGTACCGGCGACGTACTCCGGGTGGGCCCGCATCGCGTCGGCCACCCGCCGGCCGGGGGTGCCGGGCTCGGCCACCACCAGGGAGCGGAAGGAACGGGCGAGACCGGTGAGGCTGATCGCCATCAGCGGGGCGCCGCATCCGTCGGTGCCGACGGCGGCGATCCGTTCCCCGGCGGCCTCCTCCACCTCCGTAGAGATCAGCCGCTGGAGCGGATGGGCGGGGTCCAGATAGCTGGCGCGATCCCAGCCGTTGCGGGCGCAGACCGCGAGCATCGCGGCGTGCTTGCCGGAGCAGTTCATCGTGAGCTTGTCGCGGACCCGCCCCGCAGCCAGGTACCGCTCGGCCTCGGCCGGGTCGAGTGGCAGGTCAGGCGGGGTGCGCAGCTCGTCGAGGGCGATGTCGAACTCGGCGAGCATGGCCCGTACGAGGTCCAGGTGAAAGGTTTCTCCAGAGTGACTGGCGGCGGCCAGCGCCAGCCGCTCACCCGCCAGATCGAGCCCGGCCCGCAGCACGGCGGCGGCCTGGAAGGGCTTGGCCGTCGAGCGCGGGAAGACGGGAGCGGCGGGATCACCCAGCGCCAGCTCGACCGAGCCATCGGGCGCCAGCAGGACCAGCGAGCCACGGTGGTGGCCCTCCACGAAACCGGAACGCACCACTTCCGCGAGGACCGGGGGGATCGGCGCTATCACCGGGGTCACCGGAGGTATGGCGGTCGTGGTCATCGTGGGGGGCCTTCCGGGAAGGGGGACCCGCTCCCGGAAGGATCTCTTCAGGTCAGCAGGTCGTCTACTTGCGCTTCGCCCTCACGGTACCGCCGCGCGATCTCGGCACTGCAATCGTCAGCTGTCCGCTGGAGCATCTGACGACTACGGGAAACCTGCTGCTCATAGCCGATCAGCCGCCCCAGGCCCGCGCGCAGCTCATCATCGGTGCGGGCGTCGAGATCGGAGAGTTCCACATCGGCGAGCATGTCGGCGGCGAGCCTGCGGTACTGCTCGGCCCGGGGCGTGGAGAGCGTCACATGGCGAGCTGGTCTGCGCTGCCGGGACGGGGTGTCGGCGAGGATCTCGGAGAGCCGGTCGACCACCGGTGTCACCTCGTCCGTACGACGGGCCAGCTCGGCGTGGAGGATATCGATCCGCCCCTGGAGGAGCCGCCGCACATAGCTCAGGTCGGCCTCGTCGCGCTGGGAGTCACGGCGCAGGGTCCGCAGCTCCGGCAGGCGCAGGGACGGGAGGTCGTACCGGGGCTGGGCGGGGAGTTCGCAGCGGGGCGTATCGGAGCGGTCCTCGACGGGGAGGCGCTGCTGGGGCGGGAGCTGCCCGGTTCCAAATGTGCTCATATGCCTATGACCATCCCCTCGACCGGTGCATGGGGGCTCCCCAGGAACCGGAGGGCCCGTGGGGAAGCACCGCCTTTGTGCATCGTGCCACTCCGCAACCGTCCCACGCAGGTGCTCTGCACCCGTTCAGCCGCAGTTAGGTTGGCCCTCATGCGTGCGGTGGTGCAGAGAGTGGACGGCGCGAGTGTCGCCGTGGTGGACGGGTCCGGTGCCGAGACGGTCGGCGAGATCACGGGCGAGGGCCTCTGTGTCCTGGTGGGAGTCACCCACGAGGACACTCCGGAGCAAGCGGAACGGCTGGCGCGCAAGCTCTGGTCCCTGCGGATCCTGGAGGACGAGAAGTCCTGCTCCGACGTGAACGCCCCCTTGCTGGTGATTTCGCAGTTCACCCTCTATGGGGACGCGCGCAAGGGCCGCCGCCCCACCTGGAACGCGGCCGCCCCCGGCCCGGTCGCCGAACCCCTCGTCGACGAGGTCGTCGCCCGCCTCCGCGCCCTCGGCGCGACGGTCGAGACGGGCCGCTTCGGCGCGAGCATGCGCGTCTCGCTGACCAACCAGGGCCCCTTCACGGTCCTGCTGGAGGTCTAGGAGCACCCGAGGACATTCGGGGCGTACGAAGGTGGTGAGCCCGGCGCGCCGCACCGCCCGGAACGGGCGGGCGGAGCCGGCGGACACGCGGCGCCGGCGCGCGAAGCCGACCCGGCGGACCTCTCGCAGGACCTCTCGCTGGGCCCAACTGTCAGGCTCGGGGCTTGGGACCCCCGGCGGCCCTCTCAAGACCTCCCAGGACCTCCCCGGGGCCTCCCAGAACCTCCCCGGGGCCTCCCAGGTCCTCCCGGGGGCCTCCCAGAACCTCCCCGGGGCCTCCCAGGTCCTCCCGGGGGCCTCTCGCCTTCCGACGGGCCTCTCAGCGGAGCGGGACGGCACTCCCCCGCGCCTCCCGCCGACCCGTACGGCCGGGCGGGGAGCCCATCAGCTCGCCCGCCCACGGCTCCCCTACGGCTCGACCACCGTCTCCTGTGCCGCCGCCGTCTCCCCGGCCAGCAGCGGCGCGTCCACGGGCACGTTCCGCTTCACCAGGGCCAGCGCGATCGGCCCGAGCTCATGGTGGCGGGCGGAGGTGGTCACGAACCCCAGCTGCCGCCCCTCCGGACCGTCGGCGGCCAGCCGGACCGGCGTGCCGTGCCCCGGGAGGTGGACCTCGCTGCCGTCGAGGTGGAGGAAGACCAGCCGCCGGGGCGGCTTGCCCAGGTTCTGCACCCGGGCCACGGTCTCCTGCCCCCGGTAGCAGCCCTTCTGGAGGTGCACGGCGGTGCCGATCAGCCCCAGCTCGTGCGGGATGGTGCGGTGGTCGGTCTCGAAGCCGAGCCGGGGACGGTGGGTCTCCACCCGCAGCGCCTCGTAGGCGAGGATCCCGGCCACCGGACCGTTGGCCCGCGCGTACTCCGTGAGGTCGGCCCGGGGGAGGAAGAGATCACGGCCGTGGGGGGTCTCCCGGACGGTGACACCGTCCGGGACCGGGGCGATGGAACCGGCCGGGAGGTGGACCACCGCGAAGTCCTCGGTACGGTCGGCGACCTCCACCCGGTAGAAGAACTTCATCGACTCCAGATAGGCGACGAGTTCCTCCCGGGTGCCGGGCTCGATATGCGCCCAGAGCGTCTCGCCGTCGTCCACCAGGGACAGCGCGTGCTCGATATGCCCGTTGGAGGTGAGGATCAGCGCCTCGGTGGCCTGGCCCGGGGGCAGCTCGCTGATGTGCTGGGTGACCAGCAGATGCAGCCAGGCGCGCCGGTCGCCGCCGGTGATGGTGATGACACCCCGGTGGGAGAGGTCGACCAGCCCGGACCCGCCCGCGAGGGCGCGCTGTTCACGGAAGAGGTCGCCGTAATGGGCGGCGACGCCTTCATCGGCTCCTTCGGCGGGAACGGCACCGGGCAGGGACAGCAGGGGGCTCTTCACTGTGGCCATGGGAAAAGCCTACGACTCGGTAGTTGAACCCTCAGCCGAGTCCACCGCCGCGACGGCCAGGCCACCCGTACAGCCCGCGCAGCGGCCGAAGATCGCGAAGTGCTTCATGTCCGTGTCGAAGCCGAACCGCTCGCGCAGCTTGGCGGTGAAGTCGGCGACCACCTCGACATCCGCCTCGATCACTTCCGAGCAGTCCCGGCAGACCATGTGGATGTGGTGGTGCCGGTCGGCGAGGTGGTACGTGGGGGCTCCGTGGCCGAGATGGGCGTGGGAGACCAGCCCCAGCTCCTCCAGGAGCTCCAGCGTCCGGTAGACGGTGGAGATATTGACCCCGGAGGCGGTCTTGCGCACCTCGCCGAGGATCTCGTCGGGGGTCGCGTGGTCCAGGGTGTCGACGGCCTCCAGCACCAGCTGGCGCTGAGGGGTCAGCCGGTACCCGCGCTGTCGCAGATCGCTCTTCCAGTCGGTGCTCACCACGCCCCCAGTGTAGGCGCGCCCCCACCGCCGCCCCCGTACGGAGACGGGGGGCGCGAAGGGGGGCGCGGGAGCTCGGGGAGGAGCGGGCGGCCTACTTGAAGAAGCGGCCTACTTGAAGAAGGTGATGCCGTCGTCCGGGAGGTCACCGAGGTCCTTGGCCCAGGACGCGACCTCCTCCGGGGTGACGACCTTCTTCAGATGCGCCGACATGTAGGGGCGCAGCGGGACGTCCGGGGTGGACTTCTCGCCGACCCACATCAGGTCGCCCTTCACATAGCCGTAGAGCCGCTTGCCACCGCTGTACGGGCCGGAGGCCGCCGTCCGCGCGACCGCGTCGGTCGCCAGGTCGATCTGCGGCTTCTGGTCGGCCAGCTCGCCGTACCAGACCTCGACGACGCCCTGGTCGCGGACCATCACGACCTCGACCTTGCGGTCCTTGTCGATCCGCCAGTAGCCGTGCTCGCTCTCCAGCGCCTTGACCTTGTTGCCCTCGGCGTCCAGCACCCAGGAGTGGGAGGAGTACTCGATGAAGTCCCGGCCGTCATGGCTGAAGGTGACGGACTGGCCGAAGTTGCACTTCTCGGCCCCCGGGAAGTCGGAGACGCCCGCGCCCTCCCACGTACCGAGGAGGAAGGCGAGCGGGACGAGGCCCGGGTTCAGGTCGGACGGAATCTCGATCATGGTCAGCTCTGGCGTTCTCTGGCGGTGGGAGGCGGTGGACGGGGGTGGCCGGTGAGGCTTCGGTCGCTACCGCTGACCCTGGTACAGCTTCTTCACGGTCAGGAAGGCGAAGGCGCCGACGCCGATGCAGACCAGGACCAGCAGGGCTTCGAAGAATGCCTCAAGCACGGGGTGCTCCTCGGATGAGCGGTGGGCGAAACACAGGCCAGGGCCCAGCCTAATGGGTAGGGGCCCGGACGCCTCGGTGAGGTGGCGTACCCGGCGCCTCGGTGAGGTGGCGAACCCGGCGCCTCGGTGAGGTGGCGTACCCGCCCAGCCGCGCGGGCAGGTCACGGGCGCGCCGGGGTGGTGGGCGGGGGCCGGGCGCGCCGCCGGGCGGTGGGCACCGCCCGGACGCCGGACGCGCCCCGATTACAGTGCGGCCATGTCGAAGAAGCTCGTGATCAAGGTGACCGCCGGGGCCGACGCGCCGGAGCGGTGCTCTCAGGCGTTCACGGTGGCGTCCGTGGCCGCCGCCAGCGGGGTGGAGGTCTCCCTCTGGCTGACCGGGGAGTCCTCCTGGTTCGCCCTGCCCGGCCGGGCCGCCGAGTTCTCCCTCCCCCACGCGGCGCCCCTGCCGGACCTCATCGAGGCGATCCAGAGCTCCGGGCGCATCACGCTCTGCACCCAGTGCGCGGCGCGGCGCGAGATCACGGAGGAGGACGTCCTGGACGGTGTGCGTATCGCGGGCGCGCAGCTCTTCGTGAGCGAGATCATGGCGGACGGTGTCCAGGCGCTCGTCTACTGACCCACACTCCCGGCCCCCACCCGTACGCGCGCCTATAGAGCCTCATACGGGACCGGGTGCCGCGCCCACGCCGGGCGCGCGCCCGCTCCCGTACGGGCGGGGGAAGGCACGAGTGGCACGTACGGGCGGCGGGAAGGCACGAGTGGTCTAGTGGCGGCGCTTGCCGTCCAGTTCGTCCCACCAGTCGTCGGACTTCGGGTCGCCGCTCGGGTCGTCCCACCAGCGGTCATCCGGACCCCGCCGGTTCGCGACGATCGCGGCCACCGGCGGAATGACCATCGCGATCACACACATCGCGACAGCGACGGGTACCGACCAGAGGCGCACGACGGCCCCGGCGGACACGAACAAGAACAGGCATCCGCCCATCAGCAGGAAATACGCCCGCCGACGCCGTGCGTACATGTCTCCAGCGTACGACCGCGAGGCCCAGAAGACGCCCTGCCGTACCGGCAGAACAGAGGCGCACGGAGGCGGCGCACCGCAACCGGCAGGCGCCCGCCCCGGGCATGACCGAAGGGCCGCACCCCTTATCCCAGTGGCGTCCAAACCCCGGAGGTGCGGCCCTTCGGCCAGTTCATCGGGCTCGCACGGCGGCGAGCGGGCCCCGGCCGTCCTGGCCGTGGGCCCGGCTCACCGGGGGCGTGCCGCGCGGTCAGACCGCGATGGCGACCTCCGCGAGACCGCCCGTCTGCGCGACGACCGTACGGTCCGCCGTGGCGCCCGGAACCAGGGCGCGCACGGTCCAGGTCCCCTCGGCCGCGTAGAAGCGGAACTGCCCCGTCGCCGAGGTCGGGACCTCGGCGGTGAACTCGCCGGTCGAGTCCAGCAGCCGGACATAGCCGGTCACGGGCTCACCGTCGCGGGTCACCTGGCCCTGGATCGTGGTCTCACCGGGCTTGATCGTCGAGGCGTCGGGCCCACCGGCCTTCGCTCCACACATACAGCTCTCCCAAGGTCGGGGGGTAGGGGTTACTTGTTGGCGCCGAGCTCGATCGGCACACCCACGAGGGAGCCGTACTCGGTCCACGAGCCGTCGTAGTTCTTGACGTTCTCGACACCGAGCAGCTCGTGCAGCACGAACCAAGTGAGGGCGGAACGCTCGCCGATGCGGCAGTAGGCGATGGTGTCCTTCGCCAGGTCGACCTGCTCGTCGGTGTAGAGCGCGCGCAGCTGCTCGTCCGACTTGAACGTGCCGTCGTCGTTGGCGTTCTTGGACCAGGGGATGTTGCGCGCGGACGGCACGTGGCCGGGGCGCTGCGACTGCTCCTGGGGCAGGTGGGCCGGGGCGAGCAGCTTGCCGCTGAACTCGTCGGGCGACCGCACGTCGACCAGGTTCTCCTGGCCGATCGCGGCGACGACATCGTCACGGAAGGCGCGGATGGCCGTGTTCTGCGGCTTGGCCTTGTACGCGGTGGCCGGACGGGCCGGGACCTCGGCGACGAGGTCCCGGGAGTCCAGCTCCCACTTCTTGCGGCCGCCGTCGAGGAGCTTCACGTCCTGGTGGCCGTAGAGCTTGAAGTACCAGTAGGCGTACGAGGCGAACCAGTTGTTGTTGCCGCCGTAGAGGATGACGGTCGAGTCGTTCGCGATGCCCTTGGCGGAGAGCAGCTTCTCGAAGCCCTCCTGGTCGATGAAGTCACGGCGGACCGGGTCCTGCAGGTCCTTCGTCCAGTCGATCCGGATCGCGTTCGTGATGTGGTTCTTGTCGTAGGCCGAGGTGTCCTCGTCGACCTCGACGATGACCACCTGCGGGTCGTCGATGTGGGCCTCGACCCAGTCGGCGTCTACCAGGACGTCGCTGCGGCTCATGCTGTCTCTCCTCCGGGGCAGTGTGCGGCGGGTGGTGCGAGAAGGCGGCGCGGATACGCGGGCGGTGCGATCGTGCGATCGGGGCGGCGAACCGCGCGGGTGGCCCTGATCAGCGCTCGAAGGGCCGGATGGCGGCGGGAGTGAAGAAATCCCGCTCAGACGGCGCGACAGAGCATGGCGGCGACGCGGCACAGGTCAACTGCCCGCCGCTTCGTGAGATCCGCCTGTCGCTGCTTCATAGGGCCGATCGTAGGGACGGTTCACCCGCGATGTCACCGGTGTGTCAAATAACGAGACGAGATAGTCCACTATTCGATATGGAAAGGGGATCCGGCCGGTCCGGGCACCCCCGCGCGCCGGTCGCCGCGCCTCACCCTTCTGCCTGCCGGACAGAGTCGTCTCACGATGCGGCCCTCGGCGCGGACAGGCCGGTGACCGCCTCTGTAATGGACGTTCCATCTAGTAGATTGTGGTAGATGAGGACCAGGACACGGCACCAGACGGATCCCCACCAGGCGGCCCCGGTCGGCACCCGAGAGCGGATCATCCGCGCCGCCTCCTCGCTGATGCAGCGCCAGGGGTACGACGGCACCGGCATCAAACAGATCTCCCAGGAGGCGGACGCCACCCTCGGCTCCGTCTACCACTTCTTCCCCGGCGGCAAGCAGGAACTGGCCGTCGCCGCCGTGCACCGAGGAGACGAGGAGTTCGCCGACCTCCTCCGGGAGATCCTGGGCGCCGAGCCGGACCCGGCCCAGGCGCTCGTCGACTGCGCCCGGAGCCTGGCGGAGGGGCTGCGGGAGTCCGACTGGTCGGACGGCTGCCCGGTCACGGCGACCGCGCTGGGGACCGCGCACCGCTTCCCCGACATCCAGCGCGCGGCGGCCGACGCCTTCGCGCGCTGGCGCGGGCTGGTACGGGAGCACCTCCAGGCGGCGGGCATGGCCGAGGACGTGGCCGGCGACCTCGCCACCACCGTGATCAGCACCCTGGAGGGCGCCGAACTCGCGGCCCAGGTGGCCCGCGACGAGAAGCCCCTGCTGCTGGCCGGACGCCACCTCGCCCAGCTCATCCACCTCCACCAGGGCGGCGCGTCCACCGTGTGACGCGGCGGCCTTGAGGGCCGGGGCTCCGTCGGCTTGGGGCGGGTGCGGGGCCGGCCGGGGGGCCGGGGGGCCGGGTGCGGGGCCCGGCGGGTGGCCCGTGGGCCGGGTGCGTGCTGTCGCTGCCGCTGTCTTCTCTCTGCGGGGTTCGGGGGCCTCCGGGCTCACCTCCTCGGGAGCGGCGGATGAGGCGTTCCTGTTTCCTGAGTCCGGGTTCGCCCGCCACTCCCTGCGGGGGCGACCCTGCACCCCCCAAACGTGCCCCCTGACCCCCGGCTGCGTCGGTACCTGCCCGTGTGACCCTGACCGTTGTCGACTTTCCGAAGAACGCCCACCCGGAGGGTCTCCCATGCGAGCTTCGCCACCGGGTCACCCCAAGGGCCTCTGCCGGTGAGTAGCTCCGTGTGAGGGTTCGCTCTACCCGAGGTCGGTTCTGAGCCGAAGGGGCGCGTCTGGGGGCACCCCCAGGCGCAGGCCTGGGGGATTTCGTGGCCGTCGCGCGGAGATCGTGAGGAACGAGCGATCGAGCACGTCGGCGCTGAGACATCGACTAAAGCGCCCCGGTGGGGGTCCCCCCGGGCGGAGCCTGGGGGAGAAGAACCGCTAAAAAAAGAAGAACCGCAAAAAACTACAACCTCACATCCTGGGCGGTGCCGGAGAAGCGGAGGCCGGACTCCGTGATGGTGAGCTCGCGCATGGTGATGCTCGGCGGCACGCCGTCCAGCTTCAGTTCGTAGTCCACGATCTCGCGGAGCTTCGCGTCGATGCCGGGTATGGGGAGGTCGGGCAGCGCGTCCGCCTTCAGTCGCACGGTGTTGCCGCTGACCAGTTCCACCGAGCTGTGCACGGAGATCTCACGGTCGCCGACCAGCGCCGCCAGTGTGGACGGCACGGGTATCCCGGCGCCCTCGACCACCTTCGCCAGGGTGCCGGTTATCTTCACCTGGTTCTTCGCGGCCCGCTCGGCGCCCGCCCATGCGACGCTCATGCCCTCTGGTGCGGCCTGGGTCAGGTCCGCGTACGCGATCTCGGCGGATCCGCTGGCGGTGGCCGCGACGGCGGAGGAGAAGTCGCCGCTGATGCGGACGTCACGCAGTTCGGCCTTGACCTCGGATATGCCGATGTTGCGTTCTCCGGCGGAGGCGGTGATGCCGCTGATGTTCACCTTCACCTTGTCCAGTCGCTTGGCCGCGACCTGGGTGAGGAAGGGGAAGCCCTCGATGGAGAGCTTCGGTGTGACGCGCAGGCCCTGGCTGGAGCGGACCCGCTCGGCCGCCTCGGATTCGGCGAAGTGGACCGCGATCCGGTCGGCCGCGATGAACAGGCCGCCGAGGACGATCGCCGTGATCAGTAGTTTCCGCAGTACACGCATGGTCAGGTGCCCCCTCTTTCCGGTCCGTCGGATTCCCCGTGCCTCATCCGAGAAAGCGTCCCGGTCAAACGACGCCCTGTCCCTTGGCCCATCGGCCAGTCGCTGTGGCTCCGGTCCGCTGGGCTGACCGGCTCCACCCTTCCCGACGATCGGGCCCGGTCGATGGTTCCCGGCCGGGTTCATCACGGCGTGAGCGGCCGGGTTCATCACGGCATGGCCGGCCGGGGCCCTGAGCCCCCGGCCGGTGGCGGCGCCGGGCTGCTCAGGCCAGGGCCCGTCCCAGCAGATAGACCGCCGGGGCGGCCATGGTCAGCGGCAGGGCGACGCCCGCCGTGAAGTGGACGAAGCGGGAGGGGTAGTCGTAGCTCGCGACCCGCAGGCCGACGAGGGCGAGGGCGCCCGCCGCCGCTCCGAGGAGGGCGGCCCCGCTGCCGAGGCCGGTCATCCCGCCGACGATCACGCCCGCTCCCGCGGCCGCCGCCAGCGCACCGACGACGGAGACGGCACCGGGCAGGGCGGGCAGCGGAAGCGCGCGGACCAGGGTGGCCACGGCCACCGCGACCCCGCCGACCACCACCGCGTCCGTCGCCGCCGCGAGGTGTCCGGCGGCGAGGATGGTCAGGGCGGCGGAGGCGACCGACGCCATCAGTCCGTACATCCGCTCGTCGGCCCCGGCGTGGCTGCGCAGTTGCAGGACGACGGTGATGAGGACCCATGCGCCGAGGGTGCCGAGGATCGCGGTCGGCCCGTGTTCCCGGCCCACCGCCAGCAGGACGGCGTCGGCGGTGAGACCGCCCGCGAAGGCGAGCGCGATGCCCTGCCGGGCGGGCCACATGCCGTTGAGCCGGAACCAGCCCGCCGCCGTGACGGCCTGGAGCAGGACCAGCGGCACCAGCAGCCCGTAGGAGCCGAGGGCCGCGCCGCCCGCGAGCAGCAGGCCGAGTACGGCGGTGAGTGCGGCGGGCTGGATGCCCGGCGCGATGATCGGGGAGCGCCCTTCCGCGCGGGCGCGCTGCGCGTCGGTGACCCGCGCGTTCCCGGCGAGGGTGGGGGTGCCGTAGCCGTCGGCCGCCGTCGCGCCGGTCGCGGCCGGAGCGCTCTGCGCGGGCGGCACCGGGGCAGGTGTCCGGACCGCGGGCGGCACCGGGGCCGGAGTCGGGGCCGGAGCCCGGTGGGCGGGGGGGCCGTATGGACCGTGCCCGGCCGGGTGCTCCGGCGGCAGCGGACCGGCGGCCCCCACGGGGTGCGGCCCCGGCGCATACCCCGGCAGCGGACCGGCGCCCGGCTGCCCGGCCGTCCCGGCGTGACGCCCCTGCTGCCCGCGACGCCCGTGCCGCCGCGCCGGGGGCGCCGCCGCCTCGTCCGGTACCGGCGGCATATAGGCGGTCGGCGCGTCATCCCGTACGGGAGGGATGTACGCGGTCGGCGCCTCGTCCCGTACCGGAGGGATGTACGCCGTCGGAGCCTCCCCCGCGACCGGAGGCGGCGGATACGCGCCCCCGCCCGCCGGGGACGCGGACGGCGCGGACGCAGAGGGGCCCTGCGTCCCCACGACGGGCTGGTAGTGGGTGTCCCAGGTCTCGCCCTCCCACGTCTGCGCGGCGGAGCCCTGGTGAACGGCGTTCTCCTGGTACGGGTTCGGGGGAGCCGGATAGGAGCCCGCCGGGTCCGCGTAGGGGTGGTAGGCGGCGTCCTGGTACGGCGCGGCGGACGGGTCCGGATACCCGGGCCCCTGCGGCGGCGGGGGCCAGCCCGCCTCAGGCGGCGGATAGGCGCCCTGGTGAGGGCCGTGGTGGGGGCCCTGCTGTGCGCCTTGGTGGGGGTCGTAGCCGTGCGGGTACTGCTGATCGCTGCTCATCGTGTGCGGTTCACCCTCCTGCGAACGGCGGGAGCACCTCGACCGTGCCGCCCTCGGCCAGCCGTACGGTCTCATGGTCGCGGGCCCCCACGGGGTCCCCGTCGACGAGGAACGAGCAGTGGGCCAGGACCCGCGTCAGCTCTCCCGGGTGCCGGTCGCGCGCCCCGTCGAGCGCCTCGGCGAGCGTGTCCGCCGTGAACGGCTCATCCGCCACTCCGGCCGCCGCCTTGGCCGCGGCCCAGTAGCGGATCGTGCCCGCCGCCATGCGCCACTCCTTTCGTCGGCCTCCATCATGAGCCATCCACGGTGGCCGCCCGTGCGATCAGCCACTGGGCGATCCGGCCGAGCAGCCGCTCGTCCACCGCGTTCTCCGCGTGCCCCATGCCGGGTTCCAGCCAGAGTTCGGTGGCCCCGGCCGCCGCGAGCGAGCGGGGGTGGTCCAGCGGGAAGTACGGATCACGGTCGCCGTGGACGATCAGTACGGGCGTCGGCGCGATCAGCGGCACGGCCGCCACTGGAGGGAGCGGTACCGGGTCCCAGTCCCGGCCGTGGATCCGGGTCCCCAGTCCCCAGCGCCCCACGGCCCGCCCCAGCGGCCGGGTGATCACCCAGTGGACGCGTCGCATAGAAGGCGTGCCCCGGTAGTACCAACGGGCGGGCGCGCTCACCGCGGCGACCGCGTCCGTACGCGCCTCGCGCGCTCCCCCGGTGGAAAGCGCTCCCGCAGTGCTTCCAATGCGCCCCCGCACACCGGAACCAGCCACTCCGGGCGCCGCACCCGCCCCGGCGTGCGATCCGCCGCCCCCGGTCCCGTACAGCGCGGCGTGCCGCAGCACCACCGAGCCGCCCATCGAGAAGCCGACCGTGACCACGGTCCGGTGCCCCAGGCTCCGCGCCCACGCCACCGCCGCCGCCACATCGAGCACCTCGCGGTCGCCGACCGTGGAGCGGCCGCCGGACCGGCCATGGCCTCGGAAGGAGAAGCTCACGACGGCCGCGTGGCCGCTCAGCGCCGCGACCGCCCGGCGTACGGCGGGCCGGTCCAGCGACCCGGTGAAGCCATGCGCGACCACGATCGCGGCGTCGCTCACCCCGGCCGTATACGGCTCGTACGCGGCTTCGAGCACGACCCCGTCCGCCGTGCGAAGCTGGGTACGGAGGCGCCGGCGGGCGTGTCCGCCCCGGGCGCCGGACGGCGGACGGGCGGCCGCCGGGGACTCCGGCACGGAACTCATATGGGCTATTGTGGCGCGGAAGAGGATCCGGGCGACGCAGCCCCCGGGTCCTTTTGTGTTTCCTGTCCGTTGTTACAGACAGGTGAACCACACCGTACGAAGCAGGGCCGCAGCACCACGTCCTCGCAGGGACCGAGGAGGGACCGACGCCATGGGTGAGCAAGCCGTGCACGACCGCGAAGCGATCCGGGAATCGAACCGGGCGGGTGAGACGCGATGAGCGCACTGCTCCTCCTGACCAACGCCCTCCAGCCGTCGACGGAGGTACTGCCCGCCCTCGGGCTGCTGCTCCACCAGGTACGGGTGGCGCCCGCCGAGGGGCCCGCGCTCGTCGACACCCCCGGCGCCGACGTCATCCTGGTCGACGGCCGCCGCGACCTGCCGCAGGTCCGCTCGCTCTGTCAGCTGCTGCGCTCCACCGGCCCCGGCTGTCCGCTGATCCTGGTGGTCACCGAGGGCGGGCTGGCCGCCGTCACCGCCGACTGGGGCATCGACGACGTCCTGCTGGACACCGCGGGCCCGGCCGAGGTCGAGGCGCGGCTGCGGCTGGCGACCGGCCGCCAGCAGCTGACCTCCGACGACTCCCCCATGGAGATCCGCAACGGCGACCTCTCGGTCGACGAGGCCACCTACAGCGCCAAGCTCAAGGGCCGGGTCCTCGATCTGACCTTCAAGGAGTTCGAGCTGCTGAAGTACCTGGCGCAGCACCCCGGCCGGGTCTTCACCCGCGCCCAGCTCCTCCAGGAGGTCTGGGGCTACGACTACTTCGGCGGTACCCGGACGGTGGACGTCCATGTACGGCGGCTGCGCGCCAAACTCGGCCCCGAGCACGAGTCCCTCATCGGGACCGTACGCAACGTCGGCTACCGGTTCGTCACCCCGGAGAAGCCCGAGCGGACCGAGCGGACGGAACGGACCGAGAAGCCCGAGCAGCCGGAGAGAGTGGAGAAGGGCACGCGTCGCGCGGCCGCGGAGGCGGCTGCGCCGTCCATCCCTTGAGACGGCCGGAAGCCCGTCCCGAAGCGTCCGGACGCTCCTGCGGCGCTGTCCAGGGCCTCCCGGCCCACCGGCGCCGATGAGCAGCACAAACCCCGTCATCCGGCCTGCCCAGAGTGTGGTCACCCCGCGTAGACTGCCGCGCGTGGCCAAGGTGACGCGGGACGATGTAGCGCGACTGGCGGGTACGTCGACCGCCGTTGTCAGCTATGTCATCAACAACGGACCCCGGCCGGTCGCCCCGGCCACGCGCGAGCGCGTTCTCGCCGCGATCAAGGAGCTGGGTTACCGCCCGGACCGCGTCGCCCAGGCGATGGCGTCCCGCCGCACCGACCTCATAGGCATGATCGTCCCCGACGCGCGGCAGCCGTTCTTCGCGGAGATGGCGCACGCCGTCGAACAGGCCGCCGCCGAGCGCGGCAAGATGGTCCTCGTCGGCAACTCCGACTACCGCCGCGAGCGCGAAGTCCACTACCTCCGCGCCTTCCTGGGGATGCGGGTCTCCGGTCTGATCCTCGTCAGCCAGGGGCTGACGGAGACCGCCGTCGCCGAGATCGAGGCCTGGGACGCGCGGGTCGTGCTGCTGCACGAGCGCACCACCGCCATCGACGACGTCGCCGTGGTGACCGATGACATCGGCGGCGCCCAGCTCGCCACCCGCCATCTGCTGGAACACGGCAACGCGTATGTCGCCTGCTTCGGCGGCCCCGAGTCCACCCCGCCCGAGGGCGACCCCGTCACCGACCATGTCGAGGGCTGGCGCCGGGCCATGGTGGAGTCCGGCCGCAGCGTGGAGGGACGGCTCATCCAGGCCCCCTTCAACCGCTATGACGCCTTCCAGGTCGCCCTCAAGCTGCTCGCCGGTCCCGACCGGCCGCCCGCCATCTTCTGCTCCACCGACGACCAGGCGATCGGTGTGCTGCGCGCCGCCAGGGAGCTGCGGATCGACGTGCCGGGCGAACTCGCCGTCGCGGGCTTCGACGATGTGAAGGAAGCCCATCTCACGGACCCGCCGCTGACCACGGTCGCCGCGGACCGCCCGGCGATGGCGCGCGCCGCCGTGGACCTGGTGCTCGACGAGGGACTGCGGCTGACGGGCCCGCGCCGCGAACGGGTGCGGCAGTTCCCCTCCGGCCTGGTGATCCGGCGCTCCTGCGGCTGCGGCTGAGCCATCGCGCGTCCCGGCCGCCCGTACGGAGTCGGACGGACCGTACGCGTAAGGAGCCGGGCGGGCCATGCGCGGACGAGGCCGGGTGGATCGTACGCGGACGGAGCCGGACGGGCCGATCCGACCGTACGGCCGCTTCCGCGCATCCGGCGCCCATGTCCGCGCACCCGCCGCCCTGGGGACGCGCGCGCACCCGTCACCCTGGCGGCGCGCACGCGTATCCGCCTCTCATAGGAACGTGTACGTCGGCTCTCCCCGACGGTGCCGGGCGCGGCACCAGCCCCCGGCGGGGCGGGGGCTGGGCCGGGGAGGGTCAGATTCCCGCGGAGGCCATCTCGATGATCGACCGGTAGTAGGCGGCGGTCGAGACGACACAGGCCCGGTAGGTGCGGTTGTCCTTGACCACCAGGAAGTAGTCCTTGAGGTTCTTCCAGTACTGGACCAGATAGCCCAGGCCCGGGATGAAGCCCGGCGGCCTCGGCACGAGGGCGAACGCCTCGGAGCACTTCAGGATGCGCTCGGTCGCCTGGGAGAGGACGGTGGCGACCTCGGCGTTCATGTTCCAGCCCGCCGCGAGCTGGGGGTTCCAGATGGCGCCCGCGATCTCCCGGAGCTTCTGCTGCTCCTCCGGGGTGGGGTCGGCCTGCACCCGCTGGACGGCGGGGGTGGGGGCGGTGGCGTGGCTCGTGGCCGCCTGGGCCGTGCCGACCGCGCCGACGGTCAGCAGGGATCCGGCGATGACCAGCGCCATCGCCGGGACGAGTCTGTGCCTCGAAGCGCTCATGGTGTCGTTCCTCCCTGTCGCCCGCCGTGCGGCGGGGTCCGGTGACGGATCAGGTGATGGATCACACGCAGGGCGACAGTGACATGACCATGATCGAACGTCAACGGTGCCTCACCGTCCCGCTCGGCCCCCGGCGCCTTATCCCCTCCTCACCGGGTTCTGCGCCCCTTCTCAGTGGCGGCTCAGACTCCTCTCATCCAGACCGGGGAGGCTCGGTGTCATGACGGACCACTACCGTGAGCAGCCCTACCAGCCGCAGGCGTACGACACCGCCTACCCGCCGCGCCCCACCGAGCCGCCGCAGCCCGTGCCGCACCGCCGGCGCCGGGCGCGCGGGCCGGTCGCCCTGCTGCTGACCGTGGCGGTCGTCGCCGCCACCGTCGGCGGCGGCACCGCGCTCCTCGCCGGTGAGCTCCGCGAGGACCCCGCCACCGGCGGAGCGTCCCCGGTCACCGGCACCCAGGTCTCCACCGGTTCACTCGGCACGGTCGCCGGGGTGGCGCAGGCCGTCACCCCGAGCATCGTCGAGATCAACGCGGGCCGGTCCACCGGCTCCGGCGTGATCAGCAGCGCCGACGGCGAGGTCATCACCAACGCCCACGTCCTGTCCGGCGCCAAGACCGTCCAGGTCCGGCTCAGCGACGGCACCACCCGCACCGCCGACGTCCTCGGCACCGCGCCCGAGAAGGACCTCGCCCTGATCAAGATCCGGGGCGCCAGCGGGCTCAAGGCCGCCACCCTCGGCGACTCCAAGGATCTGCGGGTGGGCCAGGAGGTCGTCGCCATCGGCTCCCCCGAGGGCCTGACCAACACCGTGACCAGCGGAATCATCTCGGCGCTCGACCGCGATGTCACCGTCGCCAAGGAGCCCGACGCCGCCCAGCGCCAGCAGGACCAGCGCTGGCCGTTCGAGTTCGGCGGCCAGCAGTTCAACGGCGACACCGGCGAGTCCACGACCACGTACAAGGCGATCCAGACCGACGCCTCGCTCAACCCCGGCAACTCCGGCGGCGCGCTGATCGACATGCGCGGTCAGATCATCGGGATCAACTCCGCCATATACGCGCCCGCCGCCGCGAGCGGCGCGAGCGCGGGCAGCGTCGGCCTCGGCTTCGCGATACCCGTCGACACCGTCAAGGCCGAGCTGAACGACCTCCGGGGTGGCGCCGGGACTGGCAACGGGTGAGCGGCGGACCGTACGGAACCGGCGGGGCCCGGCGCCCGGCCGACGCGTACGCCATGACGACCGCCCCGCACGAGGTCGGCACCGACCCCCGCAACGGCACGGCCGACCCGTATGACGATGGGCTCGATCCCTACGGGACCGACGCCGCGACCGGCTCGCACGGCGGTGCGATCGGCCCGTACGGCACCCGGGGCGCGACCGGGTCCCACGGGACCGGCGGCGCGGCCGAGCCGTGCGAGGCTGGGCCCATGACGACACCGCGCGAAGGCGACCGCATCCTCATCGTCGACGACGAACCCGCCGTACGGGAGGCGCTCCAGCGCAGCCTCGCCTTCGAGGGGTACGTCACCGAGGTCGCCGCCGACGGGATCGAGGCGCTCGCGGCGGCCGAGGCCAGCCGCCCCGACCTGATCGTGCTGGACATCCAGATGCCCCGGATGGACGGGCTGACCGCCGCCCGCCGACTGCGCCAGGCCGGATCGACCGTGCCGATCCTGATGCTCACCGCCCGCGACACCGTCGGCGACCGGGTCACCGGGCTGGACGCGGGGGCCGACGACTACCTCGTCAAACCGTTCGAGCTGGACGAGCTGTTCGCCCGGATCCGCGCGCTGCTGCGCCGCCGGTCGTACGCGGCGGCCACCGCCGAGACCCCCGGCGAAGACCATGACGTGCTCTCCTTCGCCGATCTGCGGATGAACCTCGCCACCCGCGAGGTGTACCGGGGAGAGCGGCCGGTCGAGCTGACCCGGACCGAGTTCACCCTGCTGGAACTGCTGCTGACCCACCCCCGGCAGGTCCTCACCCGGGAGCAGATCCTCAAATCCGTCTGGGGCTTCGACTTCGAACCGTCGTCGAACTCGCTCGATGTGTACGTGATGTACCTGCGGCGCAAGACCGAGGCGGGCGGCGAGCCGCGTCTGGTGCACACCGTGCGCGGAGTGGGCTATGTGCTGCGCTCCAGCGGCGGTGAGGCGTGACGGGCCCGGTCACCCGGTTCCGCAAGCTGCCCCTCCGGTCCCGGCTGGCGCTGCTGGTGGCCGTCGCCGTCGCGGTCGCGGTGGCCGCCGTCGCCGTCGGTTCCTGGCTGCTCACCCGGACCCAGCTCAACGAGGAGCTGAACGAGACCCTCCGTAACACCCGCGCCTCCAACGAGTCCGTCCAGAGCGCGATGGCCTACTGCGAGAGCGGCGGCACCGGCGAACCCGACTACCCCGCCTTCGCCTACACCCAGCTCATCGGCAAGACCGGCAACCGCTGTGTGGCGCCCGGCTCCACCCCGGTCAAGGTGCGGGCCTCGGACGTCGCCGTGGCCCGGGGGCTGGCCAAGACCACCCTGCACGACAGCGTCACCGACAACGGCACCCCCGTACGGGTCCACACCATCCGCCAGGAGTACGCGCCGAACGAGATCGTCGCCGTCTCCGTCTCCCGGCCGCTGACCGAGATCGAGACCTCGCTGGACCGGCTCGCGCTGCTGCTCACCGGCGTCGCGGGCGTCGGGGTGCTCGGCGCGGGCGCCGCCGGACTCTGGGTGGCGCGGGCCGGACTGGCCCCGGTGGACCGGCTCACCGGCGCGGTCGAACACGTCGCCCGCACCGAGGACCTCACCGTACGGATCCCCGTCGAGGGCGAGGACGAGATCGCCCGGCTCTCCCGCTCCTTCAACTCCATGACCGCCGCCCTCGCCACCTCCCGCGACCGCCAGGCCCGGCTCATCGCCGACGCGGGCCATGAACTGCGCACCCCGCTCACCTCACTGCGGACCAACATCGAACTGCTCGCGCGCAGCGAGGAGACCGGCCGCCAGCTCCCGCCCGGCGACCGCCGCGCCCTGCTGGCCTCGGTGAAGGCCCAGATGACCGAGCTGGCCGCGCTCATCGGCGACCTCCAGGAACTCTCCCGCCCGGACGCCTCCCAGACCGCGCCCCTGACCGTGCTCCCCCTCCACGAGACCGTCCGGACCGCCCTCAAACGCGCCCGCCTGCGCGGCCCCGAACTGACCTTCACCACCGATCTGCGCCCCTGGTACGTCCGTGCCGAACCCACCTCCCTGGAGCGCGCACTGGTGAACGTGCTGGACAACGCGGTGAAGTTCTCCCCGCCGAAGGGCACGGTGGAGATCCGGCTGGCGGACGGCGTGCTGACCGTGCGCGACCACGGTCCCGGCATCCCCGCCGATGAACTCCCCCATGTCTTCGAACGCTTCTGGCGCTCCCCCTCCGCCCGCGCCCTGCCGGGCTCCGGCCTCGGCCTGTCGATCGTGGCCCGTACGGTCCAGCAGGCGGGCGGCGAGGTCACCCTGACCCCGGCACCGGGCGGCGGCACCCTGGCCACCCTGCGGCTCCCGGGCGCGTCGCAGCCACCCCCGGGGGAGCCGGGCGCGGGCTAGGACCTGTCCTAGATCGCCGTCCGCCGGGACCGCTCGTAGACATCGCGCGCGGCGGCGCTCGTACGGTACGGACCCAGCAGGGGGCCGATGCTGGCGACATGGCGGTCGACGCGCCCCGAATGCACCGAGGAGTGCGCCTCCAGGACGCGGCTCCAGGTCTGGCAGGCGGCTTCCAGATGCCCCTTCTCCAGTTGCCGCTCGGCGAGGATCGAACTGAAGCGCAGATCGGAGCGGAGCGTCTCCTCCGGGCCGCGCAGCCGGAAATGCGACTCCAGGGACTCGATGCTGCCTGATACGTCTCCGAGGTAATAGCGGACCTGCGCGGCGTGATAGGCGACAGTGGAGGGGCCGTAGCCTCGCTGCTTACCGGAGCTTTCGGCCTGGTCCATCGCTCTCTCGGCCTCCCGCATACTGCTCAGTGCCGAGGACCGATCACCCGCCACCGCGTAACAATGGGCCTGCTGTCCAGCGAAGAACGCACGCAGCCGGGGGCCCGATTCCGGAGCTGCCACCGCTGCGGCGTCGGCGAGGGCCACGGCTCGCGCGCCATGCTCCAGATCGACGGCCTGGGCCGACATCCCCCGGAGCAGATAGCAGTACGTCAGATGGTCGCCACCGGCTCCCGCCAGCTCAAGTCCCCTCACGTAATACCGCTGTGCCAGCCCCTGGAGCCCTTCGTCCACGGCCATCCAGCCCAGGCAGTAGCAGAGGTACGCGGCGGCGGATGTCATGGCCTCGCGGACCTCGGCGGGGCCCTCCGTCCGGAGGTACGGCACCACGGTCTTCACCAGGAATGTGGCCGCCATCGGTCGTGTATGCCGCGCGCCGAGCTGCTCATAGGTCGTGAACAGGCTCTCCGTCATCCTTCTGACCACATCCACGTCCGACATTCCTATCCGTCGAACGGACCCCGACCCTACGGATTCCATCCTGCCCACGACGTCCCGCCAGTCAGGAACGGCCAGCGCCACGGAGAAGAGGCCGGCTCCGACAAAGCCACGACGTTCCATGTCCTGTCTCCCTAGGTCGAACAATGCATCCACCGTGGAATGGCTGCGCGTTTCCTGTGGAGTGGGGAACCCGGCTTCTTCATGCGTGACCAGTCGGCCTAACCGACGTGCCAGCGCCTCCAGGATCAGCGGACGGACGGCCGCTTTGGGCATGTGCCCCTTAAACCATTGATGAACAGCGGCGGCTGAGTAACTACATGGCGTGCCTCGTTCGGTGCCCACGCGATTGACCGAACACGCGAACTGTCTGAGCGTCCACCCGGTCTCGCGGTACAGCTGTTCTAGTGCCTGGTTGGGCTCCCGCATCGCCACAATCCAGCTCCTCAGCGGCGTTTGAAGCTTTTGATCCTCAGCGCGCTCTCAACGGTACCCCTCTGTGTGACGACGCGGTTGCCTAGAGCACACGGCTCATCCAAAGCGAGGTCCCATGACCGACGAGTCACGACACCCCGTCGAAGACCACGGCACGGAACAACCGGCCAACCAGGCCGATGACGGGCAGGCCGAGTCCCCGTTGATAAGGCTTCTGCGCCAAAAGGTCCGTGAGATCAACCACCTGCGGCGGAGGCTGCCATGACCCGCTTATGGCACTGGGTCACCATCGCGCTGGGATCCGCCGAGGCCCGGCTCGGCCTCGGGTTCGCGCTCATGCGGCTGCGGGAAGACGCCGGGGCGGCGTGGCTCGACGCCGAGGTGGAGCGGTTGCTGGTGGCCGGGGCCGAGGAAGGGGAGCCGGGGTGAGCGGCCCGCCGGGCGCGTACCGGCTGCCGCCGTCGTATCTCTGTTACGTCCTCGCCGAAGGGCCCGTGTACCGGTCCGGGCAGATCCTCCCGTACATCCTCGCCACCCTGCGGACCCGGTCGCCGGAGAGCGCGCTGGAGTGGCTCCAGGGGCAGGCGCGGCGGGTCGCCGGTCTGCTGGATCCCGAGCCGACGCGGTCACGGTGGGTGACGCCCGCGATGCGCATGGGCCGGGTGCCCGTGCCCGACGCGCCCACGGAGATGCGGGTGTGGAGCGATGACCCCGATGAGGCGCGGGCCGCACGGGAGCGGCTGGCGCACGGGGTGGCCGTCTCCGTCGTGGTGCCCGACGGGCCCGACCGGTACACGTTCGCGATCTGTCCCCGACCGGCCCGGCGGCTCCTGGTGGCGCCGGTCTTCCCCCTCCGCGACCAGCTCCGGGATCGATTCCTCGACCAGTCGCCCGATCAGCGGAAGAACAGGTGAACCATGTCCCGTACCGGTCGTGACCACGCCCTCGCGTCCCGCGAGAGCGTGAGCGCCCGCTACCGCGACGGCGAGACCCTCACGGCGCTCGCCCGCGAGTTCGGTGTCAGTGATGCCTGGCTGCGCCAGCGGCTGGCCGCCTGGGGCGTGCCCGTGCGCGGGGTGCGCGAGGCCCGGCTGCTGCGGGGCGCGTCCGCCCGGGAGGACCACGACGGCTGTTCCGTCTGCCGTGAGCTGGCGGCAGCCGAGCGGGCGGCCGCCCTCGCCCGGGACCACTCCCGCGCCACCGACTGCCGGGTACTGATCCGGCGCCACCTCGGCCGCCCGCCCGGGTCAGGCCCGCTCAGCCCGTCGGTGGGAACGCCGTGAGCGGGCGCGCGAAGCAGAGGGAGTCCTCCGCCCCCGCGTACGGGCCGTAGTTGGGGATCCGGGCGTATCCACAGCGGGTGTAGAAGCGGATCGCGGCCGTCAGGCGGCTGCCGGTCTCGATGCGCAGACTGGACCAGCCCTCGTCGCGGGCCCACTCCTCCATGGCGCGCAGCAGCAGCGCGGCGGCGCCCGAGCCCCGGTGGGCCGGGTCCACGTACATCCGCTTCACCTCGCCCGTGACGGTGTCCAGCGCGCGCAGGCCGCCGCAGGCGACCGGAGTTTCCTCCGCGTACGCCACGAAGAACGCGGCGACATCGGCGGCGGACGGCGGCGGCCCCGGTTCGCTGGCCGTGGAGGCGTAGATCTCGGCGATCTCGTCACGCTGGAGGGCGCGGAGGGCGGTGGCGTCGGGGTCGTCCCACGGGACCTGTCTGATCTGCATACCGGCGATTCTGCGTGCCCCGTGTTAACCCCGAGTTAAACGAGTCAGTTGTGGCGGATGAGGGATTCGACCAGGCCGGGGCGGGTGGCGGGGAAGTCCAGCGGTACGACGCCGAGCCCCCGCCAGGAGGTGGCGGCACCGTCGAGGAGGGAGTGCACCCGGGGGTTGAGCGCGTCGGAGTTCCAGCGCGGCGGCAGCAGGGCCGAGGTGGAGACGTAGTTGACGAAGAGCCTGCCCGGCTGGGCCACGGCCTTGCGGAAGTGGGCCTCGATCTTGGGGTACTTGGCGCCGGGCGCCGCGTTCCAGTCGTCCTGGATGTCGAAGAGCGCGCCGTCCCCGTACCGCACTCCTGGCAGTCCGCCGTTGTCGCCGAGGAGGACGACCCGGCCCCGCGCCGCACCGAGGGCGGGCAGGGTGATCCCGGTGTCGATATGGAAGAGCGGGCGCCAGCCCTTGGTGTCGAGGTAGATGTCGAAGATCCGGCGGAACGTCTCGTCGCTCTCGGTCGAGTACTCCTGCTTGACCCGCATCAACACGGTTTCGGAGGGGTGCGCGGCGAGGAAGTCCCGGCAGGCGATGAGGACATCGCCGAACATCAGGTGCTGGAAGGCGGCGCCGTGGTGAATGGCGTACGCGTCGCCGGTGACCCGGCAGCGGATGTCCAGGAAGCGGATCCCGCTCATGAGCTGCTGGGCGATGGTGGTGTTCTGGCACTCGGCCCAGGGGCCGCCGAAACGGGCGCCGGAGTCATGGGTCCCGGGGATGGTGAGGCGGGCGAGGGGGGTGGTGTCCGGGTGGGCGGCCATCCAGACGCTGGTGGCGGCCGTGGCCCGGGGTGCGGCGGCCAGGAGGGTCGTGGTGGTGGCGGTGGCGAGGGCGGCGGCGAGGAAGGTCCGTCTCTGCATGGGGGTGGATTATGGCGTGGGCATGTCATATAGGCCAGGGCGCGGGAGACACGAGGACCGCGCCCCCGGGGTGGGAGCGCGGCCCATGGTGTTTCAGAACTCGCCGTTCACACGAGTCGCCGTTCGGCGATCGGTGGTCGCGAGCCGCCGTTCAGGAGTCGGCGTTCAGGACGGCGACTACCGGATGACCGAGATCCGGCCCAGGGCCGGGGGCGTCAGCGGGGCCGACGCGGACGAGCCCGCGAAGTACGTCAGCAGCACGTCCAGGTCGGAGGCGCCCACCAGCTTGTTGGTGTGCTCCTTCAGTACGGAGAAACCGTCACCGCCACCGGAGAGGAACTCGTTCATCGCGACCCGGTAGGTCCGCGCCGGGTCGATCGGCTGCCCGTTGAGCCGCACCGAGTCCGCCACGATCCGGTCGGCGCCGGTCTTGGTCAGGTCCAGGGTGTAGGTGAAGCCCTTCGAGACCTGGAGGATCTTCGGGGAGTTCTGGTTCGGGCCGCTGACCTGCTGGCGCAGCGCGGTGAGCACCTGGGAACCGGTCAGCGAGACCACGTTCATCATGTTGGTGAACGGCTGCACGGTGAACGCCTCGCCGTAGGTCACCACGCCATCGCCCTCGGCACCGGTCGCCTTGTGCGTCAGCCCGGCGCGGATACCGCCCGGGTTCATCAGCGCGAACTCCGCGCCGCCCTTGTCGGCCGGCGCCAGCGCCGTGAGCTGCGCGTCGGCGATCAGATTGCCGAGCGGGCGCTCCTCGGTGAGCGGGTTCTCGATGTCGGCGGAGATATGGCCGACGGGACGGCCCGCGACGGGCGCGGCCAGCGCGTTCCAGCGCTCGATGAGCGCGGTCATGTCGGGCGCCTTCGGCACGTCACGGGTGACGACGTGGTTGGCGGAGGCGACCGAGGTGCGCACGATGTCCTTGGTGCGGCGGTCGTAGGTCAGCGTGGTGTCGGTGTAGAGCCGCCCGAAGGAGGCCGCCGAGGTGACCGTGCGCGGCTTCCCGGCCGGGTCGGGGATGGTGCACGCGTACGCCTGGTGGGTGTGGCCGGTGACCAGCGCGTCCACCTGCGGGCTGACGTTCTTGGCGATGTCGACGATCGGCCCGGAGATGCCGTCGCCGGGACCGGGGCTGTCGCAGTTGTAGTTGTACGAGGTGGAGGCGGGCGAGCCGCCCTCGTGCAGCAGCGCGACGATGGACTTGACGCCCTTGCGCTCCAGGATCCGGGTGTACTTGTTGATCGCCTCGACCTCGTCGCCGAACTTCAGGCCCTTGATGCCCTCGGCGTTGACGATGTCCGGGGTGCCCTCCAGCGTGACCCCGACGAAGCCGATCTTGACGCCGTTCTTCTCCCAGATGAAGTACGGGTCGAGCAGCGGGCGCCCGTTGCGCTCATGGGTCACGTTGGAGGTGAGGTACGGGAAGTCCGCGCCCTCGAACCGCTTGCCCTGCTCGTAACAGCCCTCGGTGGGGTGACAGCCACCGTCCTGGATCCGCGCCAGCTCCCGGGCGCCCTCGTCGAACTCGTGGTTGCCCACGGACGAGACGTCCAGCTTCAGCTTGTTGAGCGCCTCGATGGTGGGCTCGTCGTGGAAGAGGCCGGAGAGCAGCGGGGTGGCGCCGATCATGTCACCGGCGGCGGCGGTGATGGAGTAGCGGTTCCCCTTGCGGGCCTCGCGCAGATGGGTGGCCAGGTACTCCGTACCGCCCGCGTCGATGGTGCGGGTGGTGCCGTCGGGGTTGGTGTGGGTGACCCGGCCCGAGGAGCCGGACGGCGGCTGGAGATGGCCGTGGAGGTCGTTGAAGGAGAGCAACTGCACATCGACCATGCGGCCGTGGCCGTGGCCTCGCTCGTAGGACTCCGAGGAGCCACCGGGCATGGCGGCGACGAGCGCGCCGATCGTGGTCAGTCCGGCGACGGCGCCGAGCAGGCGGCGACGGGTCCGATGCGGTCTCGCTGACATCTCTCCCCTTGACGGTGAGCGGTGGGAACGGGGGAGCAGGCGGCCCGGGACGCGTGGACACACCGGACCGGAGCCTGCGAGCGCAGCCTAGAGTCAACGCGCGTAGCTCGAACAGAGGCATGAGATTACGACATGGTTGCCTTCCGGCCAGCGGGCGGCGGCAACGCGCTCCCGGCCACGCGGGCCGCCCGGGCGGCGCACTGTGGCCACGCGGCGCGGTACTCCCGGCCAGCGCCGGTCGGACTCCGGCCAGGAGCGGCGGCATTCCCGGCCAATGCCGGTGGCACTCCGGCCACTGCCGGTGCCACTCCAGCCAATACCGGTGCCACTCCGGCCACTGCCGGTGCCGCGATCAACCCCCCGGGCCCGTCCCGAGTCCCTCTCTGCGATGGCGGCTCCCCCCTCCGGGCCTTCACAGTCACTCCCGGCCGGGGAGCCGTCATCGCCAGCACGGCCGCACACCGCGTCCGGCGCGGAGAGCGCCTTCGCGGAGAGCACCGTGAGCCGCCTTGAGCCGTCTTGAGTCGCCTTGAGTCGCCTTGAGTCGCCTTGAGCATCTTCACAGCGTCTTCAGCGTCCTCAGCGCCTCGGCTGGCGCGCCCGCTCAGACCAGATGGTCGAACTCGCCCGCCTTCACCCCGAGGATGAACGCCCGCAGCTTCGCCACGGATGTCGTGATGACCAGATCGGGAACGTCGCTCTCCCGCAGCTTGATCTCGTCCTCGACCCGGGCCAGTTCGACACAGTCCTGGTTGGGATCGGGGCCCGAGAACGACGACTTCTGCCAGATTATTCGGTCGGTCATGCGCGGTGACTCACAGTTCCCTAGCGACGCGGCGGATGAAGAGACGTGACCGTTCGGGGTCGAGCGCGATCGAGCGCACCGAGTCGAGCAGCGTCCGATAGCGCGCGAGCTGCGCCTCCGCGTCCAGGAATCCCCCGTCGAAAGCGCTGTCGAGCTGCACGGTGTCCAGCCGGGGGATCGTCGCCCCCGCGTAGAGCATCGAGTGGACGGAACTGGTGATCCGGGCCTCGAACGGGATCACCCGCAGCGTCACGCCCGGACATCGCGACATCTCGCAGAGGAACTCCAGTTGGGCCCGCATGGTGTCCGGCGCGCAGTACCGCATCCTCAGCGCCGTCTCGTGCACCAGGGCCTCGTACGCCGGGGGGCTCGGCCGGTCGAGGATGCGGCGCCGGGCCGCCCGGTGCCGTACCCGGGCGTTCAGTTCGCCGGGCGGGAGGTCGGAGATCCCGCCGAGCATCAGCTCACGGGAGTAGTCGGGCGTCTGGAGCAGCCCCGGAATGTGGAGCGTCTGGATGCAGCGCAGATACGTGGCGTGGTGCTCCAGCTCCGCGAGATCGAGGAAACCGGGCGAGAGCACGCCCCGGTACTCCTCCCACCAGCCCTTCGTCCGCTCCTCCGCCATCCCGGCGAGCGCGTCCACGAGATGGCGGTCGCCGGCCGAGTAGTGGGTGGCCAGCCGGCGTACCCGCTCGGCGCTCACGCCGTAACGGCCCGACTCGATATGGCTGATCTGCGCCCGCTCACCGCCCAGGAACGCGGCGGCGACACTGCCCGACATTCCCGCGCGCTCACGGAGCTTGCGCAACTCGGCGCCCAACCGCTTCTGACGGGCGGTCGGATAGCTCCTCGGCGGCACGGCGTCCTCCCTCCCTGGGCACCCTGAGGCCACAGCGTGCGCGCCCACTCTGCCACGGTCCCTCCCGAAGGGTGCGACGGCCGTAACACGGTTGCTCCCGTGGTGAGACGTGTTCTGGGAGGGGAGGCGGGGCGGTCGCGTACGGGATTGCCGGGGTGGTCCCGTAGGGGATTGCCCGGGTGGTCCCGTACGGAGGCACCGGCCGCGTCCCGGAGGTCGACCGTCCACCACGCACCGGCCCCCGCACGCACTCCACGGCCCGCTCCGGCGTCGGCGCCGACCCCCGCCGTAGGCTCTTCCCATGACGACTGACCCAGTGATCCCCGAGCCCGGCAGGCAGATCCAGAGCCTCGACGAGCTGACGGCCGCGCAGGCGGAGGACGTGCTCGCCGTGCTCGCGGCGGCGGCCGAGTCCGACGGGACCCAGGCCGTCTCCGAACAGGGACGGCTCCAGTTGCGCGGCGGCTACCGCGAGGGCGTACGGCACTTCCTGCTCACCAGCGGCGGCGAGCTGGTCGGCTACGCGCAACTGGAGGACACCGACCCCGTCGAGGCGCCCGCCGCCGAGCTGGTCGTCCACCCCTCCCACCGGGGGCGCGGCCACGGCCGGGCGCTCGGCAACGCGCTGCTGGCCGCCTCCGGCAAGCGGCTGCGGGTGTGGGCCCACGGCGGGCGCTCGGCCGCGCGCCATCTCGCGCAGGTCCTCGGGCTGACCCTCTTCCGCGAGCTGCGCCAGCTGCGGCGGCCGCTGGAGCCGCTGGACATCCCCGAGCCGGTCTATCCGCCGGGGGTCACCGTGCGCACCTTCGTCCCGGGACAGGACGACGCCGCCTGGCTCGCCGTCAACGCCGCCGCCTTCGCCCACCACCCCGAGCAGGGCTCGCTCACCCAGCGGGACCTCGACGACCGGATGAACGAGCCCTGGTTCGACCCCCGGGGCTTCTTCCTGGCCGAGCGCGGCGCTGATGCCGGTGGGAGCGACGGTACCGGTGGTGCCGGTGGTGCCGGTGGCGAGCTGGTCGGCTTCCACTGGACCAAGGTCCACGCCACCGAACGGCTCGGCGAGGTCTATGTGGTCGGGGTCCGCCCGGACGCCCAGGGCGGCGGTCTGGGCAAGGCGCTCACCGCGACCGGGCTGCGGTATCTGGCCTCGGAGGCGCTGCCGACGGCGATGCTGTACGTCGACGCCGACAACACGGCCGCCGTGACCGTCTACGAGCGGCTCGGCTTCACCACCCACGAGATCGACCTGATGTACCGCACGGAGACCTGATCCGGAGCCCGGCATCACCAGGACCTGATCGGGCCCCCACCGGGTCCACCAGGTCCACCGTGGGCCGCGCCCCTCGCCGGGGCGCGGCC
>NZ_JBHVHF010000052.1:0-33624 GCF_042800315.1 Streptomyces sp. NPDC057638 | reverse complement strand
CCGCGCACACCGTCCCGTGTGCGCGGTGCCCCCACCTATTCGTACGTGCGTACGCGTACGAAGGCTCACCCGGCCTTACAGGCTCGGGTACAGCGGGTGCTTGTCGGCCAGCGCGGTGACACGGGCCCGCAGCGCGGTCACGTCGTACGCGGGCTTGAGCGTCTCCGCGATGATGTCGGCGACCTCGCGGAAGTCCTCGGCGGTGAAGCCGCGGGTGGCGAGGGCCGGGGTGCCGATCCGCAGGCCGGAGGTGACCATCGGCGGGCGCGGGTCGTTCGGGATGGCGTTCCGGTTGACCGTGATGCCGACCTCGTGGAGACGGTCCTCGGCCTGCTGGCCATCGAGCTCGGAGTCCCGCAGGTCGACCAGGACCAGGTGGACGTCGGTGCCGCCGGAGAGCACCGAGACACCGTGCTCCCGGACATCGTCCTGGATCAGGCGCTCGGCCAGGATCCGGGCGCCCTCCAGGGTGCGCTGCTGGCGCTCCTTGAACTCCTCCGAGGCGGCGACCTTGAAGGAGACCGCCTTCGCGGCGATCACATGCTCCAGCGGGCCGCCCTGCTGACCGGGGAAGACCGCCGAGTTGATCTTCTTCGCCAGCTCGGCGGTGGAGAGGATCACGCCACCGCGCGGGCCGCCGAGGGTCTTGTGGGTGGTGGTGGTGACCACATGGGCGTGGGGCACCGGGTTGGGGTGCAGCCCCGCCGCGACCAGGCCCGCGAAGTGGGCCATGTCGACCATCAGATAGGCGCCGACCTCGTCCGCGATCCGGCGGAAGGCGGCGAAGTCCAGCTGGCGCGGGTAGGCGGACCAGCCCGCGACGATCAGCTTGGGACGGGTCTCCTTGGCCAGCTTCTCGACCTCGGCCATGTCGACCTGGCCGGTGGCGTCGTCGACGTGGTAGGCGACCACGTTGTAGAGCTTGCCGGAGAAGTTGATCTTCATGCCATGGGTCAGATGGCCGCCGTGCGCCAGGTTGAGACCCATGATCGTGTCGCCGGGCTTCAGCAGCGCGAACATCGCCGCCGCGTTGGCCTGCGCACCCGAGTGCGGCTGGACGTTGGCGTGCTCGGCGCCGAACAGTTCCTTGATCCGGTCGATCGCGATCTGCTCGACCACGTCGACGTGCTCACAGCCGCCGTAGTAGCGGCGGCCGGGGTAGCCCTCGGCGTACTTGTTGGTCAGGACGGAGCCCTGGGCCTCCATGACCGCGACCGGAGCGAAGTTCTCCGACGCGATCATTTCCAGGGTGGACTGCTGACGGTGGAGCTCGGCGTCGACGGCGGCGGCGACATCCGGGTCCAGCTCATGGAGAGGGGTGTTGAGAAGCGACATCTCGGGTCCCTGTCGTGGTCGGGAAGGCAGTCAGTTGCTGGTGAACGCCGCGTACTCGTCGGCGGAGAGCAGATCGTCCGGCTCCTCCGTGACGCGTACCCGGAACAGCCAGCCACCCTCGAAGGGGGCGCTGTTCACCAGCGACGGGTCGTCCACCACGTCCTGGTTGGTCTCCGTGATCTCACCGGAGACCGGGGAGTACAGATCGCTGACGGACTTGGTCGACTCCAGCTCACCACAGCTCTCGCCCGCGGTCACACGGTCGCCCACCTCGGGGAGCTGGGCGAAGACGACATCGCCGAGCGCCTTCGCGGCGAACTCGGTGATCCCTACCGTCGCGACGCCGTCCTCGGCGGTCGACAGCCACTCGTGCTCTTTGCTGTAACGAAGCTGCTGCGGGTTGCTCATGACCTGAATTCTCCTGTACGCGGGGAGTGCGGATGGACGTGGTGGGGTCTGGTGGACGTGCCGCTGGTCACTTCCGGGGCCGGGGGAGCGGCCCGGGGCGCCCTTGCCCCGAGGGGAGCGGGCGGGGCGCCGTCGGGGCCGGTCGGAGGCCGGTGCGGCGGCCCGGTCAGAGGCTTGTCGGGGTCCTGTCGCGGTCCTGCCGTGGGCCCGGTGGGCCCGGCGGCGCCGGAATCGGCTGTTCCGGCGGATGCCCGCCAGGTGACCGCGGACGGTACCCGCCAGGTGACCGCGGGCGGTACCCGCCGGATGGCCGCGGGCGGTCGCCCGGCCGGTTCCGGCGGCGCCGGAGCCGCCCGGTTACTTCTGGCGGCGGTAGAAGGGGAGCGCGATCACCTGGTACGGCTCGTGGGAGCCCCGGATGTCCACACCCACGCCTGCCGCGCCCGGCGTGGCGTGGGTGGCGTCCACGTACGCCATGGCGATCGGCTTGCCCAGGGTGGGGGAGGGGGCGCCGGAGGTGACCTCGCCGATCACGGCGCCGTCCGCGACCACCGGATACCCGGCGCGCGGCACCCGGCGGCCCTCGGCGATCAGTCCGACCAGCTTGCGCGGAGGAGCGGTCTCGGCCCGCTCGGCGGCCGCGCTCAGCGCGGCCCGGCCCACGAAGTCGCCGCCCTTCTCGAACTTCACCACCCGGCCCAGGCCCGCGTCGAAGGGCGTCAGCGCGGTGGTCAGCTCGTTCCCGTACAGCGGCATCCCGGCCTCCAGGCGCAGCGTGTCGCGGCAGGAGAGCCCGCACGGCACCAGGCCGACGCCCGCGCCCGCCTCGGTCAGCGCCGCCCACAGCCGCTCGGCGTGGGCGGGCTCGACGAAGAGCTCGAAGCCGTCCTCGCCGGTGTAGCCGGTGCGCGCGATCAGCGCGGGCACCCCGGCGACGGTGCCGGGCAGCCCCGCGTAGTACTTCAGCCCGTCCAGGTCGGCGTCGGTGAGCGACTTCAGGATCCCGGGGGACTCGGGGCCCTGTACGGCGATCAGCGCGTAGGCGTCGCGGTCGTCGCGGACCTCGGCGTCGAAGCCCTCCGCGCGCTCGACCAGCGCGTCCAGCACGGTCTGGGCGTTCGAGGCGTTGGCGACGACGAGGTACTCGCTCTCGGCGAGCCGGTAGACGATCAGGTCGTCCAGGATGCCGCCGTCCTCGCGGCAGATCATGGTGTAGCGGGCCCGGCCGACACCGACGGTGCCGATATTGCCCACCAGCGCGTAGTCCAGCAGGGCGGCGGCGCCGGGGCCGGTGAGGGTGATCTCGCCCATGTGGGAGAGGTCGAAGAGACCGGCCCGGGTCCGCACGGCCTGGTGCTCGTCGCGCTCGCTGCCGTACCGCAGTGGCATGTCCCAGCCCGCGAAATCGGTCATGGTCGCGCCGAGCGAACGGTGCGTCGCGTCGAGGGGGGAGCGGCGCGGGGCGCCGTCCGTCGGGTCGGTCGGGCGGGCGTCGGTGGACATGGAAAAGCTCCCAGGGCAGGCCGGCGAGGACGATCCTCCCCATCTGTCATCGGAACCTGAGAGGTTCGTCGCGACCACGCGGACAGGTGGTGGTCATGACTTGCACCTTGGGTGGAGCCGCTCAGTCGTCTCGACGGGCGCTCGCTTTTCAGATCTGCCTCATCGCACGCGGTACGGGGCCTGAGAGATTCAAGGGAGGAACTTGCTCCTTCGGCGCCCGGGGGATGCCCGGGACTCTCCCGCGTGGATTCAAGCGGCCGGTATGCAGTTGGCGGGCACATCATGACACGGGTGGGGGCGTTGTGGGGGGTGTGGATCACCACCCTTGAAGTGGAGGCTTGAATTCCGCTCTCGCGAAGGCCGGGATCCGCTCGCGCGGCGGCGGGGATCCGCTGGCGCGGTGACCGGGATCCGCTGGCGCGAAGGCCGGGATCCGTCCCCGTGACGGCCGGGATCCGTCCCCGTGGCGGTGGGGATCCATCTCCGCGAAGGCGGGGTTCCGCCTCCGCGACGGTTGGGGTTCCGCCGGCCCGGGGAGAGGTCCGGGGAAGGACCCGACGGCGGTGAGCACGGGGTGACCCGCCCCCTTCCGGCCCGTCCCGCACGGCCCTGGCCCCGCCCGGCCGCCCCCCTGGTCGACCCGGGGCACGCCGCGCGCCGGACGCGCCTCCGGGGGAAACCGGTTGCCCCCCATTACCATTTCTTTACGCTTGATGGGCAAGTGTGATGGGTGAGCTGACATGGGGGAGGGTGAGATGACGGTGCCGCATTCCGGTGCGTACGCCGCCGGCGCTTATGGCGCCGGGGCCGGTGCGCCCCAGACCGCCCCGGGCATGCCCCGGGAGAGACGGGCGGCCGCGCGACGGCGCACCAGGGCCGCCCCGGCCGCCTCGGGCCTGCGCGATCTCCGGGGCCGCCCGGGGCACGGCCCACGCGCGCTGACCTTCGCCGCCGGAGACGTGGTGGTCGTCTCCGGACTGCCCGGCAGCGGCAAGTCCACGCTGATCCGCCGCGCCGCCCGGGGCCGTGGCATCGACTCCCAGAACACCCGGGACCGCTGGGACGCGGCGATGCCCCGCCTCCTGCCGTACGCGATCTACCGGCCCCTGGTCCGGTTCGCCCACTACGCGGGGCTGCGCCGGGCGCTGCGCTCGGGTGAGAGCGTCGTCGTCCATGACTGCGGGACCCAGAGCTGGGTCCGGCGCTGGCTCGCCCGTGAGGCCCGCCGCCGGGGGCGCGCCCTCCATCTCGTCCTCCTCGATGTCGAGCCCCAGGTGGCCCGCGAGGGCCAGCGTGAGCGCGGCCGGGGAGTCTCCGCGTACGCCTTCGTCCGCCACCGCCGTGCCGTCGCCCGGCTGCTGGCCGAGGCCCAGTCGGGCCGGATGCCCGCCGGGTGCGCCTCCACCGTCCTCCTCGACCGCTCCGCCGCCTCCGCCCTGACACGTTTCGGCTTCGCGCCACCGGCCCGGCTGAGCCGCGCGGACCTCTGAGCCCCGTCCGCCCTCGTTCTCCCGCCGTTGCTCCGCTGTCCTGAGGACTGACGTCTCCCTCGTCTCCGTCCTCCTCGTGCGCGCGGTGAGGCCCGGTCCCGTGCGGGTGCGCGGTGCGCCCCGGTACGGAGGCGGGGGACGCCGGCACCGACGGCGAGGTAGGCGACGGCGGAGGACGGGGCGGATACCCGGGCCTCCAGGTGCGCCGGACCGGCGGGAAGGGCGGGAAGGGCGGTAACGGCGCGGCCCGGGCGGGGAAGGCGGTCGCGGACGGCCCGAAAGGGCCATGGGCGGCTGACGGGCGGGCGCGGGCGGCTAAGGTCGAGCCCCCAGGCATCGACCCGCCCGGAGGAAGGCACAGCGGTATGAGCACCCCGGCAGCACACCCCACCCACGGCGACTGGCCCGCCAACCCCCTGGAGGAGGCGCTCGCCGCCTCGCTCGGCGACCCCGGCGCCGGGGCACGGCTGCTGGAGGTCCTCGGGCGGAGCCCGCTGTGGATCCCGCTGCCCAACGGGGGGTCGCGCCAGAGCCAGGACCTCGATCTGCCCACGATGGAGATCGGCGGCAGCGTCTATGTGCCGGTCTTCAGCTCCCAGAACCAGTTCCTGGCCTGCGCCGGACCCCAGATGCCCTACGCCGTCGCCCCGGCCGTCGAGTTCGCCCGGGGACTGCCGCCACAGCTCGGGATCGCCGTCAATCCCGAGGGGACGGTCGGGGTGCCGCTGCCGCCCGCCGCCGTCGCCGAACTGTGCCGGGCCGGACGCACCCCGCTCGACGGGGACCCGGCCGCCGGGGGACGGGTGCGGCTGTTCGAACCCGACTGGCAGGACGAGCCGATGGACTTCCTCGCCGCCGCCTGTGAGGAGTTCCGGGCGCTGCCCGGCGTGGTCAGCGCCCGGCGCGCGCTCGCCTCCGTCGAGGGGGACCCGCCGGTTCTCTTCGTCGGTGTGCAGCTCGACTCCTGGGAGGCCGGGGATCTGCACGGGCGTGGCGCGCCGCTCGACGCCCTCGGGCGGGCGCTCGGCCGGGTCGCCTGCCCCTGGCCGGTCAATCTGGTCCTGCTGGATGTGGCGCGGGACCCGGTGGCCACCTGGATGCTCGACCGGGTGCGTCCCTTCTATCAGCGGGACCACGGCTGACCTCTCGCTCAACAGACGTCAAGTCCGTGTCAATCCGGTTGATTAAGCTGGATTCATGGCGTGGCCCCACCGCAGGAGGCCGCGCCAGACCATGAGCGGAAGAGGGGCGGAACCAGGGTGAGCTCGTCAGGCACCGCGGCGGCCGGGCAGGTCGAGCACATGCTCCGTCAGGTGTCCCCCGGACGCTATGACGCGTACGAGGGGCTGCTCAGAGCGCTCGCGGACCCCACCGGCCAGATCTGGATGCTGCTCTGGCACGGCAGCCCCGGAGCCCCCGACGCGCAGTACGGGAACATGGAGGTCGACGGCGTCGGCTACGCGCCCTGCGTCACCTCACCCCAGGAGCTGGCCGCCTCCGGCTGGAACCGGGCCCACGAGGTGGTCAGCGCGGCCGACATCGCCCGCGCCCTCTACCCGGACCGCTGGGGGATCTGGCTCAACCCCCACGCTCCCGGCGGCGGGGTCGGGGTGCCCTGGCCCGACCTCCGGCGGATCGCCACCGGCCTCGACCGGATGCCCGCGGGGCCGCTCACGCTCTCCGCGCCCTCCGTGGAACTCCCGCACTTCTACGCCCTGCTCTCCCAGAACGCCCATCGCACCCCGCCGGTGCGCTCCCTGCGCCGGGCCTGGGTGCAGCCCGCGCTCGGCGCCCCCTACCTCGCCATCGGGCTGGACCTCTACGACACCAGCGGGCAGTCGGTGGAGGCGGTCCGGGCGATGATGCAGCAGTCGGTGGCGGCGGTGCCCGAGGGGCTGCCGGTGTCGACGGTCGCCATGTCCGACGAGTACGACCCGGTGTCGATGTGGCTCTGGGCCAACGCGCGGCCCTTCTACGACCGCAACGCCCATCTGGCGCCGGGCGCGCACGAGGGCTACGGCTACCCGCCGCCGGTGGCGCCGACCCACTGACCCGGGGTCGCGGGGCGCTGACGGCGGCGCCGTGCCTTCCGTATCGCCGTGCGCCGTGCGCCGTATCGCCGTGTGCCGTCCGCTGTCCGCCGTCCGCTGGCCCGGCGGCCCCCGACCACCGCCGCCGAAGGCCGGGTACGGTGCTGGACCCCGGCCCGGCCCGCCGGGTCTGAAGCCGCGCTGACCCGCCTGGGCCCCGCCGCACTCCGCCCGGCGTGGCGGACGGCGCCACCGCGCCCCGGTACGGCCCGCCGGGGTGGGGCGGCTGTTGACGCGGCGGTGATCCCGACCGCCCCGGTCCGGGCCGCTTCCCGGCCGTCGCCGGGGCCGCGGCGACCGGCCGGACCCCGCCGTCGCAGGGCATGAGGGTCGCCGGTCCGCCATGGTGTCCGCCCGATTTCTGCCACCCTCCGCACCCCTGTCCGTATGGCGGGACATCCCTCAACTACGAGACGGTTTGCGGGAGATGGAGATCCGCTCAACCGGCGCGAACGTCCGGATAGCGGAACTCCTCGCTACGCATCACGTTTGGGCAACCATTCACCGAGGGGGCTGGCGGGTGATCGCGTGGCCGATGAAGACTCCCGGTCAGCGCGGGGACGAAGACCGCCCCGCGTGGGGCAGTTCACGCACGCTTCACCAGCACTTCTCGCCACACATGCACATCACGCACGTCACGCACAGAAGTCATGAACGAAGCCGCTGCGGCGGCGGGCACGGCCGGTCACCCGCGGCCGAGAGGGGTCCCCACGACGATGACGGCACCACTGCACGACACGAGCGCCGACGCCGGGGAGAAGGCGTCCGCCGCCGTCGCCGGGGCGGCGCCCGCGACGTCGGTCGAGGGGCGTTCACTGCGACAGATCGCCTGGAGCAGGCTGAAGCGGGACAAGCTCGCCCTCGCGGGCGGCATCGTTGTCATCTTCCTGATCCTCGTCGCGATCTTCGCCCCGCTGATCGTGAGTCTTCTCGGCCATCCGCCGAACCAGTTCCACCAGGACAAGATCGATCCGCTCTTCGGCACCCCCAAGGGCTCCTTCGGCGGCATCAGCTCCGAACACCTCCTCGGGGTCGAGCCGGGCAACGGCCGTGACGTCTTCAGCCGGATCGTCTACGGTGCGCGGATCTCGCTCCTGGTGGCCTTCCTCGCCGCCCTGGTCGCGGTCTTCCTCGGCACCGTCCTCGGCATCATCGCCGGATACTTCGGCGGCTGGGTCGACTCCGTCATCAGCCGGGTGATGGACATGCTGCTGGCCTTCCCGCAGCTCCTCTTCATCATCTCCCTGGTCTCGGTCCTCCCCAACGATCTGCTGGGCATGACCGGCAGCGGGGTCCGCATCACGATCCTGGTCGCCGTGATCGGCTTCTTCGGCTGGCCCTACGTCGGCCGGATCGTGCGCGGCCAGACGCTCTCCCTGCGGGAGAAGGAGTACGTGGAGGCCGCCCGCAGCCTCGGCGCGGGCCAGCGCTATGTGCTCTTCAAGGAGCTGCTGCCCAACCTGGTCGCGCCGATCACCGTCTACGCCACGCTGATGATCCCGACCAACATCCTCACCGAGGCCGCCCTGAGCTTCCTCGGCGCCGGGGTGAAGCCACCGACCGCCTCCTGGGGGCAGATGCTCGACACGGCGGTGGACACCTACCAGTCGGATCCCACCTTCATGGTCGTGCCCGGTCTGGCGATCTTCGTGACGGTCCTGGCGTTCAACCTCTTCGGGGACGGTGTCCGCGACGCGCTCGACCCCAAGGGCACCCGGTGACCGGTCGGCCGCGCCCCTCGTCCCGGCGCCACAGTCCATGCGCGCCCCCGTCGCCCCGCCGCTCGTCCCCGTCCCCGTACCCGCTTTCGCGCGCGTCCCCGTCCTCGTTGCCGTTCTCGTCGGATCGCTCTCAGCAGTCCCGTCCGTCGCATCAGTCATGTGGTTATCCCACGGTCCCCGGCACGCAGCAGGGAACCGCGCTCTCCCGGAGGTTGAAGGAACAATGACACCGACATCCCTACGTTCGCCCCGGGCCAGGCGGATCGCCGGAGCGGCGCTCGTCGTGGCGTCGCTCACGGCCACCGCCGCGTGTGGTGGCGGTTCCGGCGACGACAGCGGTGGCAAGGGCAAGGCCGCGGGGTTCAACGCCGCGATGAAGGGCGTCGCCAACTCGTCCACGAAGGCGGGCGGCACCCTGAAGTTCATCGGCAAGCAGGACTTCGACTCCACCGACCCGCAGCGCCAGTACTACGGCATGGCGTGGGACTTCTCCCGCTTCTACGCGCGCCAGCTGGTCTCCTTCGCGCCCAAGCCGGGCGCGGGCGGCGCGGAGCTGGTGCCCGACCTCGCGGAGGCCAAGGGCGTCGTCTCCAACGGCGGCAAGACCTACACCTACAAGCTGCGTTCCGGGATCACCTGGGAGGACGGTTCGCCGATCACCTCCCAGGACGTCAAGTACGGCATCTCGCGGCTGTGGGCCAAGGACGTCATCACCGGCGGTCCCGGCTATCTGCGTCAGGTGCTCGACCCCAAGGGCGAGTACCCCGGCCCCTACAAGGACACCAGCCCGGACAAGCTGGGCCTGAAGGCGATCCAGACGCCGGATCCGCAGACGATCATCTTCAACCTGGCCACGCCCAACGGCGACTTCGAGCACATGCTGGCGATGCCCGCCAGCTCCCCGGTGAAGAAGGAGAAGGACACCGGGGCCAAGTACCAGCTGCGGCCGTTCTCCTCCGGACCGTACAAGTTCGAGTCGTACACGCCGAAGAAGAGCACCGTCCTCGTCCGCAACGACAAGTGGCAGAAGGCGTCCGACCCGATCCGCGCCGCCCTTCCGGACAAGGTCACGGTCACGATCAACTCCAACCTGGAGGCGATCGACCAGCTGCTGATCAAGGGCGAGTACGACCTCGACCTCAACGCCACCGGGATGTCCCAGGCGGGCCGTACCGCCGCTCTCACCAAGCACAAGGGCAACCTGGACAACATCGAGACCAGCTTCGTCCGCTATGTGGACATCGCCACCAAGGTCGCGCCCTTCGACAACATCGAGTGCCGCAAGGCCGTGATCTACGCGGCCGACTACACCTCGATGCAGACCGTGCGCGGCGGCCCGGAGGCCGGTGGCAACATCGCCACCAACATGCTGCCCCAGTCGATCAAGGGCTCCGACACGTACGACCCGTACGGTGTCATCGCCCGCGGTGGCAAGCCGGACACCGCCAAGGCCAAGGCCGCCCTGAAGGCGTGCGGGAAGCCCAACGGCTTCTCCACCACCATCAGCGCCCGCACCAACCAGCCCGGCGAGGTCCAGACCGCCGAGGCGCTCCAGCAGGCGCTCGGCGCGGTCGGCATCAAGGCCGAGGTCGACCCGATCGACGGTGCCGAGTCCGCCAGCATCACCGGCTCGCCCGCCATGGTGAAGAAGCGCGGTCTCGGCCTGGTCATGACGGCCTGGGGCCCGGACTGGCCCACCGGACAGGGCTTCTCCCAGCCGCTGGTGGACGGCCGCTTCATCATGCCGAACGGCAACTACAACGTCTCCGAGACCAATGACCCGAAGATCAACAAGTTCTTCGACGACGCGCTCAAGGAGACCGACCCCGAGAAGGCCGGGGCGATCTACCAGCAGATGAACCACGCGGTGGCCGATCTGGCCGTCCAGATGCCGTTCCTCTACGAGAAGAACTTCACCTGGCGCAGCTCGCGGCTGACCAACGCCTACTCCACGGCGGCGTACAACGGCCGGTACGACTATGTCTCCCTCGGGGTCATGAAGTAACCGGTCCGTCGCGGATCCGGCGGCCGGACGGCCGGTGGGCACCCTCCGGGGTGGTCACCGGCCGGGCCGCCGGACCGCCCCCCGGTGTCGGCGTGGTCCGGTAGCTGAACGGACCGGTGACGTCGGCGGGTCGCCGGCCTCCGGGTTCCGGACCCGGAGTCCGGAGCCGGACCTGGAGCCGGGTTCCCTGTCCGGGTCGCGGACCCGGAGTCCTGGCCTCGGTTACGGACCCGGAGTCCGGACCTGGTTCCGGACCCGGACCCGGACCCGGACCCGGACTCCGGCGCCCGGTCGCCCCGGTGACCCCGTACCCCGGTCGCCCTGGTGAGCCTCACCCCACCATCGCCCACCCCGCCAGTCCCGAAGGGCAGGTGATGGCCACGGCCGGTACTCCCGGACCCCACAGCAGGGGCCGGGCCACCGACCGGGCCGCGCACAGTGCTTGCTTATGTCATCCGGCGATTGTTCGCCGTCGCCATGATGCTGATGGTCGTGACGTTGACGACCTTCGTCATCTTCTTCGTGCTGCCCAAGTGGGCGGGGTCCGACCCGGCGTACCTCTTCGCCGGGAAGCAGACCGACCCCGCCGCCATCGAGGGCATCCGGGAGAAGCTCGGTCTCTCCGATCCGGTGCTGGTGCAGTTCTGGCAGTTCGTCCAGGGGCTCTTCGTCGGCCGGGAGTACGCCAACGGCGCGGACGTCACCAACTGTCCCGCGCCCTGCTTCGGCTACTCGTTCCGCACCGAACAGGAGGTGTGGCCCCAGCTCACCGAGGCGATCCCGGTCACGCTCTCGCTCGCGGCGGGCGCCTGTCTGCTCTGGGTCGTCGGCGGCGTCGCCGCCGGAGTGGTCTCCGCGCTGCGCCGGGGCACCCTGTGGGACCGGACCGCGATGACCGTGGCACTGGCCGGAGTCTCGCTGCCGATCTACTTCACCGGTCTGCTCTCGCTCGCCGTCTTCAGCTACCAGCTCGACTGGGTCAGCGGTGAGTACGCCCCGCTGGGGGAGGATCCCGCCCAGTGGTTCCAGACGCTGATCCTGCCGTGGATCACGCTGGCCTTCCTCTACGCGGCGATGTACGCGCGCCTCACCCGCGCCACCATGCTGGAGATCATGGGCGAGGACTACATCCGTACCGCCCGCGCCAAGGGTCTGACCGAACGGGTGGTCATCGGGCGGCACGCGATGCGCTCCACCTGGACCCCGGTGCTGACCCTGCTGGGCCTCGACCTCGGGGCACTGCTGGGCGGCGCCGTGCTCACCGAGTCCACCTACAACCTGCCCGGCCTGGGCTGGATGGCGATCGAGTCCATCAAGACCAAGGACCTTCCGCTGATCCTCGGTGTCACGCTCTTCGCGGCCCTGTTCATCTGTGTCGCCAACCTTCTCGTGGACCTCCTGTACGCCATCGTCGACCCACGGGTGAGGATCGGATGACTGAGCTCGGCAAGACCGGCACCGCCGTGGGCGAGGTCGCCCCGGCCGGCGGGCCCGCCCCCACCGCCTTCCTCGAAGTGCGCGACCTGAGGGTGCACTTCCCCACCGACGACGGCCTGGTGAAGTCGGTGGACGGGCTCAGCTTCGCGCTGGAGAAGGGCAGGACGCTCGGCATCGTCGGCGAGTCCGGCTCCGGCAAGTCCGTCACCTCGCTGGGCATCATGGGTCTGCACACAGCGGGCCAGTACGGCCGCCGCAAGGCGCGGATCAGCGGCGAGGTCTGGCTGGACGGCAAGGAACTGCTGGGCGCCGACCCGGACGAGGTACGACGGCTGCGCGGCCGCGATATGGCGATGATCTTCCAGGACCCGCTCTCCGCGCTGCACCCCTACTACACCATCGGGCGCCAGATCGTGGAGGCCTACCGGGTCCACCACGACGTCGACAAGAAGACCGCCCGCAACCGCGCGATCGAACTGCTGGACCGGGTCGGCATCCCCCAGCCCGACCGGCGGGTCGACAACTACCCGCATGAGTTCTCCGGCGGGATGCGCCAGCGCGCGATGATCGCGATGTCGCTGGTGAACAACCCCTCGCTGCTGATCGCCGACGAACCGACGACCGCCCTCGACGTCACCGTCCAGGCGCAGATCCTCGACCTCATCCGCGATCTCCAGAAGGAGTTCGGCTCGGCGGTCATCATCATCACCCACGACCTGGGTGTCGTCGCCGAACTGGCCGACGACATCCTGGTGATGTACGGGGGGCGCTGTGTCGAGCGCGGGCCCGCCGAGACCGTCTTCTACGAGCCCCAGCACCCCTACACCTGGGGGCTGCTCGGCTCGATGCCGAGGATCGACCGGGACCAGACGGAACGGCTGATCCCGGTGAAGGGCTCCCCGCCGAGCCTGATCAACATCCCCGACGGCTGTGCCTTCCATCCCCGCTGCCCCTACGCGGACCTGCCCAAGGACAACCTGACGCGTACGGTCAGGCCCGAGCTGGCCCGGGTGGGTGACCGGCACTTCTCCGCCTGCCACCTGGCGCGCGAGGAGCGGACACGGATCTGGACCGAAGAGATTGCGCCGAAGCTGTGAGCGAAGCCGAAGCTGTGAAGAAGGCCGGTTCCCCGGGTGAGTCCGGCGCCGGGGGCGACAAGCCGACGAATCCCGCGCGGGGTGACCAGGCGGTGATCCCCGCGCCCGGGGACCGGGCCGAAGAGCGGGGTGGCCCGGCGGTGATTCCCGCGCAGGGCGGTCCGGGCGCGGGGCGCTCCGGTGAGCGCGAGGTCCTGCTGAAGGTGGAGGGGCTGGTCAAGCACTTCCCCATCCGCAAGGGGCTGCTGCGGCGGCAGGCGGGGGCCGTCCAGGCCGTGGACGGACTCTCCTTCGACGTCCGCTCCGGGGAGACGCTCGGGGTGGTGGGGGAGTCCGGCTGCGGCAAGTCCACCATGGGCCGGCTGATCACCCGGCTGCTGGAGCCGACCCGGGGGACGATCGAGTTCCAGGGGCATGACATCACCCATCTGGGAGTCGCGCGGATGCGTCCGCTCCGGCGCGATGTCCAGATGATCTTCCAGGACCCCTACTCCTCGCTCAATCCCCGGCACACCATCGGCACCATCGTCTCCGCCCCCTTCAGACTCCAGGGCATCACGCCCGAGGGCGGGGTGAAGAAGGAGGTGCAGCGGCTGCTGGAGCTGGTGGGCCTCAACCCGGAGCACTACAACCGCTACCCGCACGAGTTCTCCGGCGGTCAGCGCCAGCGCATCGGCATCGCCCGCGCGCTCGCCCTCAAGCCCCGGCTGGTGGTGGCGGACGAGCCGGTCTCGGCCCTGGATGTCTCCATCCAGGCGCAGGTGGTCAATCTGCTGGACGACCTCCAGGACGAACTGGGACTCACCTATGTGATCATCGCCCATGACCTCTCGGTGATCCGCCATGTCTCGGACCGGATCGCCGTGATGTACCTGGGCAAGATCGTGGAGCTGGCGGACCGCGCCTCCCTGTACGAGACGCCGATGCACCCGTACACCAAGGCCCTGCTCTCGGCCGTTCCGGTGCCCGATCCGCGCCGCCGGGGCGTCAGGAGCGAGCGCATCCTGCTGAAGGGCGATGTGCCCTCGCCGATAGCGCCTCCGGCGGGCTGCCGCTTCCACACCCGCTGCTGGAAGGCGACCGAGCTCTGCACCACGCAGGAGCCCCCGCTCGTGGAACTCCGCCCCGGTCAGCGGGTCGCCTGCCACCATCCCGAGAACGCCCCCGACCAGGCCCCCGACGAGCCGGTGCTGGCCTCGGCCCGGCAGGCGGTGGAGATCGTCGCGCTGGTCCCCAAGGCGTCGGACGGCGAGGAGGCCGGGACCGGGACCCCGGGTCCGGACGGGGCCACCGCTCCGGCCGGCGACCTGGCTGGCGCTCCGGCCGTCGACGCGGCCGTCGACGCGGCCGTCGACCCGGCTGTCGACCCGGCCCCGGAGCCGGAGGGCGCCGGGAACACGCCGGACGCGAAGAGCACGAAGAGCACCGCGCCTGGCGGAGACGCGGGAAGCACCGGAAACGCCGGAAGCACCGGAAACGCCGGAAGCACCGGAAACGCCGGAAGCACCGGAAACGCCGGAAACACAGCCTCCCCGGAGGCCGCCACGGAGTAGTCCCGGGCGCGGAACCTGCACAATCGTGCGGTGCACCTGCAAGAAATCTTCACCCCCTCCGTCCAGCACGCGCTCGACCTCGCCGGAATCTTCGTCTTCGCGATCTCCGGCGCCCTCCTCGCGGTCCGCAAGAACTTCGATGTCTTCGGCATCGCGGTCATGGCCGAGGTCACCGCGCTGGGCGGAGGGCTGCTCCGCGATCTGATCATCGGGGCCGTTCCCCCCGCCGCCTTCACCGATCTCGGCTACTTCCTGATGCCGTTGGTCGCCACCGCCCTGGTCTTCTTCCTCCATCCGGAGGTCGAACGCATCCAGGGCGCCGTCAACGTCTTCGACGCCGCCGGACTCGGACTCTTCTGTGTGACGGGGACGATCAAGGCGTACGAGTACGGGCTCGGCCTGACCGCCTCCGCCGCCCTCGGTGTCGCGACGGCGGCCGGGGGCGGGGTCCTGCGGGACGTCCTCGCGAACGAGGTGCCCTCGCTGCTCCGCTGGGACCGTGACCTCTACGCCGTCCCCGCCATCGTCGGCGCCACGATCGTCGTCCTCTGCATCCGCTTCGACACGCTGAACGCCGTCACCAGCACGCTCGCCGCCGCCACCGCCTTCGCGCTGCGGCTGCTGGCGATGCGTTTCCACTGGCGCGCCCCCCGCGCCTGGAACCGCCGCTCGGCGGCGGCCGAGGAGTCATGAGGTCCGCAGGCCGCGTGGCATGCGCCCGAACGGTCGATTTCCGGCCACGGTGACGCCGGGGCCCGGGGGGTATGCGGGCGGGCGCGGCGGGTGGGCGTACGGCTACGGCGCCCCGGGGTGCCGCTCAGCCGGTGGGCGAAAAGCTACCGCTTAGTAGTTACCTGTTGTACGTTACCTGCCATGGCACACGCGGTTCAGGCATCCATCGGGGACAGCGAGTTCGATCGGGACACCGCCGTCACCCCACGCGCCCCCGGCGTCTATGACGCCCATCTCTCGGAGGGCTGGACGATCATCGCCGCCGTCAACGGCGGCTATCTGCTGGCCCTCCTCGGCCGCGCCCTCGCCCACACCCTGCCGCACTCCGACCCCTTCTCCGTCTCGGCCCACTATCTGAGCGCCTCCCAGCCCGGCCCCGCCGTCATCCGGACCGAGACCATCCGTACCGGCCGCACCCTCTCCACCGGCCAGGCGTCCCTCGTCCAGTACGAGCAGGACGGCACGGAGGTCGAGCGCATCCGGGTCCTCGCCACCTATGGCGACCTGGACCAGCTCTCCGACGAGGTCCGCACCGCCGCCACCCCGCCCGAGCTGCCCGCCTACGAGAGCTGTGTCAGCCCGTCGGACGCCCCCGCGCCGCCGGTCACGGGCAGTTCCGCGATCCTGGAGCGGCTCACCCTGAGGCTCGATCCGGCCACCGTCGGCTGGGCGCTCGGCGCTCCCTCCGGCAAGGGCGAGATGCGCGGCTGGTTCTCCCTTGCCGACGGGCGCGACGCGGATCCGCTCTCCCTCTTGCTGACCGTGGACGCGCTGCCGCCGACCTCCTTCGACCTGGGCCTGAACGGCTGGACGCCCACTGTCGAACTGACCACCCATATCCGCTGCCGTCCCGCCCCCGGCCCGCTCCGGGTCGCCATCCGCACCCGTAACCTCGCCGGTGGCTTCCTGGAGGAGGACGCGGAGGTCTGGGACAGCCGGGACCGTCTGGTGGCGCAGTCCCGTCAGCTCGCGAAGGCGCCGCGCTAGGGGTTATCTGTCCCTGGGGCACCCATGTGCCCCAGGGCACCGCGCGGGAACGGGCTCCCGGCCCGCCCGGTGGTCCGCGCACCACGCGCCGGGCTCCGACGGTCCCGTACCGGGACGGTGGCCCGTGCGTGGGCACCCCGAGCGCCCACCCGGAACCCCGGCTCCGGGACCGCGGCTCCGGAACCCCGGCTCCGGGACCGCGGCTCCGGAACCCCGGCTCCGGGACCGCGGCTCCGGAACCCCGGCTCCGGGACCGCGTCGACACGACGGAGGGCGGTGACCGATGACCTTCCCCTCCGACCGGCTCAGCCGTACCCCCGACGGGCTGACCGCGCTCCATATGGAGCGCCGCCTCCCGCATCCCCCGGCGCGGATCTGGGAGGCCCTCACCCGACCGGACCTGGTCGCCCGCTGGTTCCCCGCCGAGATGCGCGCCGACCCCCGCCCCGGCGGGGAGATCGGCTTCTACTTCCCCCCTGACCCCGCGACGGACCCCGCGACGGGCACCGGGACCGGTACGGAGACCGGCGCCGGTGCCCCGGCGGCCGAGCGCGAACCCGCCATGACGGGCACGGTCACCGAGGTCGCCGAGCCCCGGCTCTACGCCTTCACCTGGGGCGATGACCAGCTTCGCTGGGAGATCACCCCCCTGTCCGACCCGTCCGACCCGTCCGACCCGTCCGACCCGTCCGACCTGTCTAAGGGGGCGCTGCTCACCCTCACCCATACCTTCGCCGACCACTACGGAGCCGCCAGCTACGCCTCCGGCTGGCACGGCTGCCTCACCGCCCTCGCCCAGCTCCTCGACGGCACCGAGGTCACCGCCGCCCGCGACACCTCCGGCGCCCTCCACGAGCGTTACAGCGACCACTTCCACCTCGACGGCGGCACCGTCGGGGAGACGGCCGACGGCCGCCCGCTGCTCCGCTTCGAGCGGCAGCTCGTACGCCCCGCCGAGACCGTCTGGGCGGAGCTGGCCGGACCCTCGACGCCCCTGCTCGGCGCGCCCGCCCCGCGCGGTTTCACCATCCCCGAGGCCCCGACCGGCCCGATCACCGAACTCCGTCCTCCGCTGCGGCTCGCCTACACCTCCCGTACGGGCGGCGAGGTCCGCTGGCTGCTCACCGAGGGCACCGGCCACGGCCCCCGGCTGGTGCTGACCCATGCCCTGCCGACCGGCACCGCCCCCGAACCGGCCCTCGCCTCCTGGCGGGCCCACATCACCCACCTGGCCGACCGGCTGCGCCGACGCTGACCCGGCATATGTCGTACGCCGTACGCCGTACGGACGCCGTACCCGTGCGTACGGCGCGGTCCGGCGTCCGTGCGCCAGCCGTTCGCCGATGCCGCGGACCTCGGGTCCGTGCCCGACGGCACCCGGTCCGTGGCACCCGGCCCGTGCCCGGCTCCCCGGGTGGTCCGGCCTCGCGGTGAACCGGGTGCGGCGGCGGTCCCCCTCCGCACCGTTCCGGCAGCCGGGTGGGCGGGGTCCGGCCAGCGAGGGCTCCCTGGGCCGGGGCGCCGACACCCCGCCTCGTAGAATCGGGGCCACCATGGCCTACCTCGACCACGCCGCGACGACTCCGATGCTGCCGGAGGCCGTCCAGGCGATGACCGCCCAGCTCACCGTCACCGGCAACGCCTCGGCACTGCACGCCGCCGGACGCCGGGCCCGCCGCACCGTCGAGGAGGCCCGCGAGACCCTCGCCGAGGCCCTCGGCGCGCGCCCCAGCGAAGTGGTCTTCACCTCGGGCGGCACCGAGGCGGACAACCTCGCCGTCAAGGGCCTCTACTGGCAGCGCCGTGACGCCGACCCCGCCAGAACCCGGGTACTGGCGAGCCCCGTCGAGCACCACGCCGTCCTCGACGCCGTCGAGTGGCTCGGCGAGCACGAGGGCGCCACCGTCGAGTACCTGCCCGTGGACGCCCAGGGCCGGGTCCACCCCGAGGCGCTCCGCGAGGCCATCGAGCGCGACCCCACCGATGTGGCCCTCGCCACCGTGATGTGGGCCAACAACGAGATCGGCACGGTGATGCCGATCCAGCGGCTGGCCGCCGTGGCGCGGGAGTTCGATGTCCCGCTCCACTCGGACGCCGTCCAGGCCGTCGGGCAGCTCGATGTCGGGTTCGCCGACTCCGGGCTGGCCGCGATGACCGTGTCGGGCCACAAGATCGGCGGCCCCTACGGCATCGGCGCGCTCCTCCTCGGCCGCGCCTACACGCCCGTGCCGGTGCTCCACGGCGGTGGCCAGGAGCGGCATGTGCGTTCCGGGACCCTGGACGCGCCCGCCATCGCGGCCTTCGCGGTCGCCGGACGGCTGGCGGTGGAGCGCAGGGAACAGTTCGTACGGGAGATCGGTGGTCTGCGGGACGCGCTGGTCGCGGCCGTCCTCGACGCCGTGCCGGACGCCATCCTCGGTGGCGACCCGGAGGACCGGCTTCCGGCCAACGCCCACTTCACCTTCCCCGGCTGTGAGGGGGACTCCCTGCTGCTGCTCCTGGACGCGCAGGGCATCGAGTGCTCCACCGGCTCGGCCTGCACGGCCGGGGTGGCGCAGCCCAGCCATGTGCTGCTCGCGACGGGCACCGATCCGGATCTCGCGCGCGGCACCCTGCGCTTCAGCCTCGGCCACACCTCCACCCGGGCGGATGTGGAGGCGGTGGCCGCCGCCATCGGCCCCGCCGTGGAGCGGGCCAGGACGGCCGGTCTGAGCTGAGGGCCCGGAAGCCCGTCCCTGAGCCCGGATCCCGTCCCTGAGGGCCCGCAACCCCGCCCCTGAGAGCCAGGTCCCGTTTCTGAAGCCCGGATCCCCGCCCCTGAGAGCCCGGGGCGTCCTGTCCGGGCCGGGTGGGGTGTCCGGGCCGTGTGCCGGGCTCCCGTCCGCCCCCGGCCTCAGCGCGCTGTCCCCAGCCCGCTATCCCGCCGCGGGCGGCGCGCTCGCGCCCGCCGTCCGGGCCCGCTGTGCCGCGGGCAGCGCCGCCGACACCAGCCGCAGATACCGGTCCCAGTCCCAGTGCGGTCCCGGGTCGGTGTGGTCGGTGCCGGGCACTTCCACATGCCCGATGATGTGCTCCCGGTCCGCCGGTATCCCGTACCGCACGCATATCCCGGCGGTGAGCGCCGCCGACGACCGGTACATGGTCTGCGTGAAGTCCTCGGGCCGGTCCACGAATCCCTCGTGCTCGATCCCGATACTGCGCTCGTTGACGTCGCGGTTCCCGGCGTGGAAGGCCACGTCCAGCTCGCGGATCATCTGCGCGACACGGCCGTCCTTGCCCACCACGTAATGGGTGGCCGCCCCGTGCTCGGGGTCCTGGAAGACCCGGAGCGCCGTCGGGAAGCTGCCCTGCACGACATGGATGACCACCCGGTCGATACGGAAGTCCTCGGGCCGGTCGGCCAGCCGCCAGTTCGCGGGCGACGCCGCCGTCCACCGCGCTCCGGGGTGATCCAGCTCACCCTCCTCGCGCGGTCTCGACACCCCGGGCACCTGCCACCACAGCCGCCGCAGCTGGTCCTGGAGGGCCAGCGCCCCGCCGCCGACGACCACCGCGGCGCCGCCGATGAGCGCCCCCCTGCGGCTGATCGGCCGTCCGCCTCCGCCGGCGCCGTGACGGCGCTGTCCTTCGCTTCCCATGCGCTCTTCAACGCCAGGCGCCGGTCCCCGGTTCCCGGACCCGTACCCTGGGAGGGCTATGACTCAGACTTCTCAGCGCCCGCTCCGTGTCCTCGCCGCGATGTCGGGCGGAGTGGACTCCGCCGTCGCCGCCGCCCGAGCCGTCGAGGCGGGCCATGACGTGACCGGTGTGCATCTGGCGCTCTCGGCGAACCCGCAGTCCTTCCGTACGGGCGCGCGCGGCTGCTGCACCATCGAGGACTCCCGCGACGCGCGCCGGGCGGCCGACGTGATCGGCATCCCGTTCTACGTGTGGGACCTCGCGGAACGTTTCCGTGAGGACGTGGTCGAGGACTTCATCGCCGAGTACGAGGCGGGCCGCACCCCCAACCCCTGTCTGCGCTGCAACGAGAAGATCAAGTTCGCGGCGCTGCTGGACAAGGCGCTCGCGCTCGGCTTCGACGCGGTGTGCACCGGCCACTACGCCACGGTGGTGACCCTCCCCGACGGCGGCCGCGAGCTGCACCGCGCCAGCGACATGGCCAAGGACCAGTCCTATGTCCTCGGTGTGCTCGACGAGCGCCAGCTCGCGCACGCGCTCTTCCCGCTCGGTGACACCCTCACCACCAAGGACGAGATCCGCGCGGAGGCCGAGCGGCGGGGTCTCGCGGTGGCGAAGAAGCCCGACAGCCATGACATCTGCTTTATCGCGGACGGGGACACCCAGGGCTTCCTCGCCTCCCGCCTCGGTACCGCCGAGGGGGACATCGTGGACGAGTCGGGCGCGAAGCTGGGGACCCACGACGGCGCGTTCGGCTTCACCATCGGCCAGCGCAAGGGGCTGCGGATCGGGCACCCCGCCCCTGACGGCAAGCCCCGGTATGTCCTGGACATCTCCCCGGTGAACAACACGGTCACCGTGGGCCCCGCCGACGCGCTCGACGTCATGGCCCTGACCGCGATCAGGCCCCGCTGGTGCGGCGCGGCCCCGACCGCCCCGGGGACGTACACCGCGCAGCTGCGCGCCCATGGCGGGGAGACCGAGGTGAGCGCCGCCGTGGTCGGTGACGAACTGCGGGTGGCCTTCGCCGCGCCGGTGCGCGGGGTCGCCCCCGGCCAGGCGATCGTGCTGTACGACGGTACGAGGGTGGTCGGTTCGGCGACGATCGCCACGACGACGCGACGCGCGGCGGAGGCCCTCGCGCCCCGGTGAGCGCCTCGCGCCTCACGGGTCCCGCGGGCCGTGAGACCCGGGTCCCGGGCCCCTCGGGTAGGTGTCGTATCCGACTCCGTACGGCGTCCGCGCCCGTCCTGAGCCCGGGTGTCACCCCTCGGCGAAGAACTCCTCCAGCACCGGCGCCAGCACATGGGGCGCCACCTCATGGGTCTGGCCCGTGAGCGTGCGATGGCGGCCACGGGGGAGCGCGCGGGCCACCAGCCGGGCCGCCTCCCGGGTCCACGGCGGGCTGGCGCCCCCGTCGACGACCATCACCGGGATGCCCACCCGGAAGAGCCGCCGGGTGGGGACCGCGCCGTTGCCCATGACCGCGTGGTCGTACGGAAGGGTGTGCGCCACGGCCTCCAGTTCGGCCCAGAGCGGGGTGTGCGTGAGCCGGGCCAGGGTGTCGGCGGGCATGCCCGCCTCTGTGAGAAAGAGACTCAGCGCCGCCGCGCGCCGCCCTCGCGCGACCAGTTCGGTGAGGTGGCGCACCGAGGCGGCCGGGCGCTGGCCGATCCGGGCGACGGGGTTGAACGGCGGTTCGTACACGGACAGCCGGCCGATCGGGACGCCCGCGGCCGCGGCCCGCAGCGCGAGCCCGCCGCCCGACGACAGACCGTGGACCGAGACGTCCGTCCCGGCGGCCGCCACGACGGCGGCCAGGTCCTCGATCTCGCGTTCCACGGCGTAGGGGGCCGTGTCCCCGCTCGCCCCGCGCCCGCGCCGGTCGTAGATGTGGACCGCGAAGCGCGCCGCGAGGAGCGCCGCGAGCGGTTCGTCGTTCGCGGCCGTACCCAGGGCACCGCCGACCAGTACCAGCGCGGGACCATCGCCGCGCCGTTCGTACACGATGCGTGTGCCGTCGGCCGACCGTGCCTCGTCGAGCGTCCGGATCGTGTTGTCCATAGGAGTGGTGACGGTCGCGGTGCGCCGAACTCATCGCGGTCCGCCCAAGATTCTTTCCGCGCCGTGTTCTGTCCGCTTCCTTCCGCGCCGCGCGTCACCAGGTCCGCGCGTTACCTGACCCGTGTGTCACTTGGTCCGCGCGTCGCCTGACCCGTGTGTCATCAGGTCCCTGTGTCGTCAGGCCCCGCGCCCCACCAGGCGGACGCGTCACCAGGTGGCGCGCCCGGGCGTGCTGCCCTAGCGGCGCGTTCCTCCCGGAGGAGTGTGTTCCTCCTGGTGGCGGGCCTCTGGGGCGCGGTCGGTACGGGATGCAGCGCCCCGTACGGTGGGGCCATGGACATCTGCGTGTTTCTCTCCGCCGCCGACCTCGACGAGCGCTACACCCGCCCCGCCCGTGACTTCGCCGAACTGCTCGGCAAGGCCGGTCACACCCTGGTCTGGGGCGGCTCGGAGAGCGGTCTGATGAAGGTCGTCGCGGACGGCGTGCAGGAGAGCGGCGGCCGGCTCGTGGGCGTCTCCGTGGACTTCCTGTCGCATGTGGCGCGCGCGGACGCCGACGAGATGGTGATCGCCCGGGACCTCGCGGAGCGCAAGGCGCTGCTGCTGGCCAAGTCCGACGCCGTCGTGGTCATGGTCGGGGGCACCGGAACGCTGGACGAGGCCACCGAGATCCTGGAGCTGAAGAAGCACGGCAAGCACACCAAGCCGGTGGTGCTGCTGAACACGGCCGGGTTCTACGACGGACTGAAGGAGCAGTTCCGGCGGATGGAGGCGGAGGGCTTCCTGCCGGTTCCACTGCGGGAGCTGGTCTTCTTCGCCGAGGACCCGCGCGCCGCGCTCGACTACCTGGAGGAGTCCGCCGCGGCGCCCGGCACCGGGGCGCGGGCCTGACCGGCCGGGTGCGAGCATAAGCGCCATGGCAACACACCTGATCACCGGCGCGGGCTCCGGCATCGGCGCCGCCGTCGCGCGTCGGCTGCACGACCGCGGCGACGACCTCATCCTGCTGGCCCGCGACGCCGGGCGCGCGCGGGAACTCGCGGGCCTGCACCCCGGCGCCCGCACCCTCGTCGCCGACCTCGCCGACCCCGACCGCATCTCCTGGGCCTTCTCCCACCAGGAGCTGCCGGACCGGCTCGACTCCCTGCTGCATATCGCGGGCATCGTCGACCTCGGACCCATCGGCGAGCTGCGGCCCAAGACCTGGCACCAGCAGCTCAACACCAATCTGATCGCTCCCGCCGAGCTGACGCGGCTGCTGTTGCCGTCCCTGCGCGCCGCCCAGGGGCACGTGGTCTTCGTGAACTCCGGCGCCGGTCTCAACGCCCGTGCCGAGTGGGGCGCGTACGCGGCCTCCAAGCACGCCCTCAAGGCGCTCGCCGACTCCCTGCGCGCCGAGGAGCACCCCCAGGGCGTCCGGGTGACCTCGGTCTACCCGGGCCGTACGGCCAGTCCGATGCAGGCCAAGGTCCACTCGCAGGAGGGGCGCGCCTACGACCCGTCCCGCTGGATCGACCCCGAGTCGGTGGCGACCGCGATCGTCACCGCGATCGACCTGCCGCGCGACGCGGAGATCGAGGACCTGACCGTCCGTCCCGGGCGCTGAGCCCCGCCGGCCGGTGGGCGCCCGCCCACCGGCCGGGGAGTACGGGGCGCTGTCGGCGGCGCCGCGTACGCTTCCGGGGTGAGTGAGAAGAACGAGTTCGTCTGGGGCCCCGCCACCGGGGTCGGATCCATGCCCGGCGGTGACGCCCGGGAGAGCGCGAGGACCGTCACCGGGTCCTTCGAGCACTTCCCCCATCTGCCCGAACTGCCCGCGCGGGGACCGGGCGCGGACATGATCGGCCGGAGCCTCGGCCTGCTCGTCGAGATGAACGCGCACGTGGAGCCCAGCGGCTGGCGGATCAGCGACCGGCCCGGCCGTGACACCCGCCGGGCCCGCTCCTGGCTCGGCGAGGACCTCGACGCCCTGGAGGAGTTCACCCAGGGGTACGAGGGGCCGCTGAAGGTCCAGGCCGTCGGCCCCTGGACGCTCGCCGCCGCGCTGGAGCTGCGCAACGGGGAGTCCGTGCTCGCCGACGCGGGCGCCTGCCGCGATCTGGCCGCCTCGCTGACCGAGGGGCTGCGGCTGCACCTCGCCGAGGTCCGCCGCCGGGTCCCGGGTGCCCGGGTGGCGCTCCAGCTCGACGAGCCCTCGCTGACCGCCGTGCTGGCCGGCCGGATCAGGACCGCCAGCGGCTACCGCACCCACCGCGCCGTCGACCGCCAGATCGTCGAGGCCACCCTGCGCGAGGTGATCGGGGAGGAGACCGTCGTCATCCACTCCTGCGCCCCGGGCGTCCCGTTCGCGCTGCTGCGCCGTGCCGGTGCCGCCGCTGTCTCCTTCGACGCCGCCCTGCTCACCGAGCGTGATGAGGATGCCATCGGAGAGGCCGTCGAGGGCGGGACGACCCTCCTCGCGGGCGTGGTCCCCTCCACCGACACGGCATTGTCAGACCCGGCGGGTAGCGTCATGGGTGTCAGGACGCTGTGGCGCAGGCTGGGGCTGAATCCGGGGACTCTGGCCGAGTCCGTGGTGATCACTCCGAGCTGTGGCCTCGCGGGCGCCTCCCCGGCGTACGCGCGGACCGCGCTCGCCCACTGCGTCCGGGCCGCGCGATCTCTCGCGGACAACCCTGAGTAATGGGTGCTGGGTAGACGGAAGGACGAAACGGTGGCTGGCGAAGAGCGTACGGACCAGGCGGACCAGTCAGGCCGGACAGGTCAGGCAGACCAGGCGGACCTGTCGGGCATGGCTGCTGAGCCGGGCGCGCCGGGCCTGGCCGGGGAGGGCGATCCCGCTCTGCCCGCCGAGGCACGGGAGCGGCACGCCGTGCTCGCCGAGCGGATCGAGGAGCACCGCTTCCGGTACTACGTGAAGGACCAGCCCGTCATCAGCGACGGCGAGTTCGACACCCTGCTGCGCTCCCTGGAGGAGCTGGAGGAGCGCTATCCGGCGCTGCGCACCCCTGACTCGCCGACGCAGAAGGTCGCGGGTCAGTACGAGACCGACCTCGCCAAGGTCGAGCACCGGGAGCGCATGCTCTCGCTCGACAACGCGTTCACGGAGGAGGAGCTGACCGCCTGGGCCGAGCGGGTCGAGCGCGAGGTCGGCACCCCGGACTTCCACTTCCTGTGCGAGCTGAAGGTTGACGGCCTCGCCGTGAACCTGACGTACGAGAAGGGCCGGCTGGTCCGCGCGGCGACCCGGGGCGACGGCCGGGTCGGCGAGGACATCACGCCCAACATCCGCACCATCGCCGACATCCCCGAGCGGCTGAGCGGCGACCGCGTCCCGGAGCTGGTGGAGATCCGGGGCGAGGTCTACTTCCCGATGGCCGCCTTCGAGGAGCTGAACGCGCGCCGGGTGGCGGCGGGCGAGCAGCCGTACGCCAACCCGCGCAACTCGGCGTCGGGCTCGCTGCGCCAGAAGGACCCCCGGGTCACCGCCACGCTGCCGCTGCACATGGTGGTGCATGGCATCGGGGCGCGGCAGGGCTTCGACATCGACTGCCTGTCGCACGCCTACGAGCTGCTGCGCGAGTGGGGCCTGCCCACCTCGCGGCACTTCCGGGTGGTCGACTCCCTGGAGGGCGTGCGCGCCTTCATCGCCCACTACGGCGACAACCGCCACTCCATGGAGCACGAGATCGACGGCGTCGTCGTCAAGCTCGACGAGATCCCGCTCCAGGGCCGCCTCGGCTCCACGGCCCGCGCGCCCCGGTGGGCCATCGCCTGGAAGTACCCGCCGGAGGAGGTCAACACCACGCTGGTGAACATCCGGGTCGGGGTCGGGCGCACCGGCCGGGTCACGCCCTACGCCCAGGTGGAGCCGGTGACGGTGGCGGGCTCCGAGGTCGAGTTCGCCACGCTGCACAACCAGGACGTGGTCAAGGCCAAGGGGGTGCTCATCGGGGACACGGTGGTGATCCGCAAGGCCGGTGATGTGATCCCCGAGATCCTCGGCCCGGTCGTGGAGCTGCGGGACGGCACCGAGCGGGAGTTCGTGATGCCCGCCGAGTGCCCCGAGTGCGGGACACCGCTGAAGCCCATGAAGGAGGGCGATGTCGATCTGCGCTGCCCCAACGCCCGCTCCTGCCCGGCGCAGCTGCGGGAGCGCCTCTTCTACCTCGCGGGCCGCAGATCGCTGGACATCGAGCACTTCGGCTATGTGGCGGCGGCGGCGCTCACCAAGCCGCTGGAGCCCGCCGAGCCGCCGCTCGCCGACGAGGGCGACCTCTTCGACCTGACGCCCGAGAAGCTGCTGCCGATCACGGCGTACGTCCTCGACCAGGACAGCGGGCTGCCCAAGCGCGACCCGAAGACCGGTGAGGAGAAGATCGTCACGGTCTTCGCCAACCAGCAGGGCGAGCTGAAGAAGAACGCGGTGGCGATGCTGGAGAACATCGCCGCCGCCCGGACCCGCCCGCTGGCGCGGATCCTCACCGGGCTCTCCATCCGCCATGTCGGTCCGGTGGCGGCGGAGGCACTGGCCCGGGAGTTCGGCTCGATCGACCGCATCAGACAGGCGACCGAGGAGGAACTGGCCGCGACCGACGGGGTCGGCGGCATCATCGCGGCCTCGCTGAAGCAGTGGTTCGCCGAGCCCTGGCACGAGGAGATCCTCGGCAAGTGGGCGCGGGCCGGGGTGCGGCTGGAAGAGGAGGGTGCCGGAGAGGACCGCGGACCGCGGCCACTCGAAGGGGTCACGGTCGTGGTGACGGGCACCTTGCAGAACTTCACCCGGGATGGCGCAAAAGAGGCCCTTCAGAACCTCGGCGCAAAAGTGACCGGTTCTGTCTCTAAGAAGACGGGATTTGTCGTAGTGGGAGAGAATCCCGGCTCTAAATATGACAAGGCGATGCAGGCGAAGGTTCCGGTCCTGAATGAGGACGGGCTGGTGATTCTTCTCAACGAAGGGCCTGACGCGGCGCGTGAGGCCGCTGTGCCGATGGAGGAGTGACCGCGGGGGAGTGAGGGGAGGTCGGCAGGGGCGCGTGGATGAGCATGCGAGGGGCGCGCGGGGCGAGAACAAGACGCCCTTGACAGCCGTGGAACGACTGGTACAGGTCACCCGTTCGGCGCATAGCAGTTGGATAAGGGTGGCCGGGTCGCATTCGGGCAAGAGCAGTAATGCGCGGCCCGTCGGAGCGCCCCGCCACCTACTGTTGAGACGTGCCCCTGTCGTGCACGGCTGAGTGGTGGGATTTCCGTCGTGGTGGCATGACAAAGGAATCATCGCGAGGCATCGGCACCGCCGGCTGTGAGAGGGACGGGAATGAAACCGACCGAGAGCGCCGCACCGGTCCCACGGCCGCGTGGATTCGCGGCCCTTGCCGGCCTCGCGGGCATGACGGCGGGCCTGCCCGCCGCCGTTGTCACCGGAGCCGCACTCGTCCTCGCCACCGGGATCGGCGGCGCGATCCGTGAGGGCCGAGCCCTGTTCCCCGCCGCCACGGCGGGCTGGGCACTGGCGGCCCTCACCGCCGTCGTCGTCGGCCATCTGGTCGCCCTCGGACGCGACCGCTGGTGGGGCGGGACCGGCTCCGGCGCCGTCCTCACCTTCGCCGTCCTCCTCCTCTACGGCTGGGTTCCCGCCGGTCTGGTGAGCCTCGCCGTGGTCGCGCTCGTCGGCACCGCCCGCAGACACCGCTGGCGCCACGGGGTGCTCCATGGCTCCGTGGACATCCTCGGCGTCGGGGCCGCGGCGCTGGTGCTCTCCCTGCTCGGCGCGTCCCCGAGCGTGGAGCGCCCCTGGGCGCCACTCGACTGGGGCATCGGGGCGGCGCCCGAGATCGTCCTCGCCGCCGCGGCCTATCTCCTGGTCACCCGTACCCTGTTGTGGTACGTGCTGGCGCCCCAGGGCGGCGGATTGCCCACCGTCGCGCGCACCGCCCTGCTCCGCCAGGGCCTCGTCGCCCTCGCCCTCCTCGGCATCGCCCCGCTGATCTGTGTCGTCGCCATCGCCCTGCCCCTGCTGCTGCCGCTCTTCGCCGTCCCCCTCATGGCGCTCGACTCCACCCTGTGGATCGCCCGCGCCCGCGCCGAGGAACAGCTCCGCGACCCGCTGACCGGGCTGCCCAACCGGCAGTGGCTGCTGGAGCGGACCTGGGCGGCCCTGGAGGACGCCGAGAACGACGGCACCCGGGCCGCGCTCGTCCTGATCGACCTGGACCGCTTCCGTTCCGTCAACGACACTCTCGGCCATCTCGCGGGGGACCGGCTGCTGCTCCAGATAGCCCACCGCCTCCGGCACGCCCTGCCCCGGGGCGCGGAGGCGGCCCGCCTCGGCGGCGACGAGTTCGCCGTCCTGCTGCCGACGGCGGACTCCATCACCAGCGCGCAGCGCGTCGCGCGCCAACTCGCGGCCGGACTCTCCTCCCCGCTCGACCTCGACGGGCTCACCCTGGTCCTGGAGGCCAGCGCCGGAGTCGCCGTCTTCCCCGAGCACGCGCTGGACGCCGAGGGACTGCTGCGCCGCGCGGACGTGGCGATGTACCAGGCCAAGCGGGACCGCACCGGAGTCGAGGTGTACGAGTCCAAGCGCGACAGCAACACCCCCGACCGCCTCGGCCTCCTCGGCGACCTGCGCCGCGCGCTCGACGCGGGCGAGGTCGAACTCCACTACCAGCCCAAGGTGCGCTTCGACGGCCATGTGGCCGGTCTGGAGGCCCTGGTCCGCTGGGTCCACCCCGACCGGGGCCGGGTCCCACCCGACGAGTTCATCGCCATCGCCGAATCCTCCGGCCTGATGCCCCACCTCACCGAGTACGTCCTGGACACGGCGCTCGCCCAGGTCGCCAAGTGGCGGGCGCAGGGCCTGATGGTGCCGGTCGCCGTCAACGTCTCGCCCAGGGACGTCCACACCCCGGGCTTCGCCGGATCCGTCGCCGCCCGGCTCGCCCGGCACGGGGTCCCGCCCGGGGCGCTCCAGCTGGAGATCACGGAACACGTCCTGCTGGAGGACCCCCAGCGCGCCGCCGACACCCTCGCCGGACTCACCGACCACGGGGTGAAGATGTCGCTGGACGACTTCGGCACCGGATACTCCTCCCTGGTCCACCTCCGCCGGCTGCCGGTGAGCGAGCTGAAGATCGACCGCTCCTTCGTCGCCCGCCTCGCCGTCGACAACGAGGACGCGGAGATCGTCCGCTGCACCGTCGACCTCGCCCACTCGCTGGGGCTGCTGGTGGTCGCGGAGGGCGTCGAGGACGACGAGACCTGGGGGCGGCTGCGGGACCTGGGGTGTGACGCGGTGCAGGGATGGCTGGTGGCGGCGGCGATGCCGCCGCAGGAGACGACGGCGTGGCTGCGCGCGAGGGGGGAGCGCGGGTGGCACCGGCAGGCCCGCCCGCGTGAGCCCTCCGACGCCGACGAACCCTCCGGCCAGGCCGTCCCCTGACCTCCCAGGCGCAGGCCTGGGGTGGGGGTCCCCCCGGCCGGAGGCTTGGGGTGGGGGCACCTCCCAGGCGCAGGCCTGGGGGAGGGTGGGCACACGGGCAACCCCCTGCCGGGCAGGCGTTCCCGTCACCCAGCCCCGCACCCGGCCTTCCCGGCGACGGACCCGCACCCCCCGTACGCGGGTGCACTCGGCGTGGTCCGGACGCAGGGGGCTGCGGCGCGCCCACCACGCGGGCGCGGGCCCGGTGCGGCGGCGGCCAGGTCGCCTCCGGCGCGGGCCCGGCCCGTCCCCGGACAGGGACAGGGAGCCCGGCAGGGGCAGGGCGCGGCGCGGGGAGGGGCGCGGGACCCATAGGATTGGGCCAAACCACACACACTCACCCAGAGGATCGCTGCATGCCTGGCATCACGCGCGAGGAGGTCGCCCACCTCGCCCGGCTGGCACGCCTGGAGCTGTCCGGCGACGAACTCGACCACTTCGCCGGTCAGCTGGACGACATCATCGGCGCGGTCGCCCGCGTCGCCGAGGTCGCCGACCAAGACGTGCCCCCGACCTCCCACCCGCTGCCGCTGACCAATGTCATGCGGGCGGACGAGGTTCGTCCGTCGCTCACCCCCGAGCAGGCGCTCTCCGGCGCCCCGGCCCAGGAGCAGCAGCGTTTCAAGGTGCCGCAGATCCTGGGGGAGGACTAAGACCGCCATGACGGACATCATCAAGCTCACCGCGGCCGAGATCGCCGCGAAGATCGCTTCCGGCGAGCTGACCGCCGTCGAGGTCACCGAGGCCCATCTGGCCCGGATCGAGGCCGTCGACGAGAAGGTCCATGCCTTCCTGTACATCGACCGTGAGGGCGCGCTCGCCCAGGCCCGCGCCATCGACGCCCAGCGCGCCGCGGGCGAGAAGCTGGGCCCCCTGGCGGGTGTCCCGCTCGCGCTGAAGGACATCTTCACCACCGAGGGCGTGCCGACCACCGTCGGTTCCAAGATCCTCGAAGGCTGGCTGCCGCCGTATGACGCCACCCTGACGCGCAGGCTGAAGGAGGCCGGTGTCGTCATCCTCGGCAAGACCAATATGGACGAGTTCGCCATGGGCTCCTCCACCGAGAACAGCGCCTACGGCCCGACCGGCAACCCCTGGGACCTGACCCGGATCCCGGGTGGCTCCGGCGGTGGCTCCTCGGCCGCGCTCGCCTCGTACCAGGCGCCGCTCGCGATCGGCACCGACACCGGTGGTTCGATCCGCCAGCCCGCGGCCGTCACCGGCACGGTCGGCGTCAAGCCGACGTACGGCGGGGTCTCCCGCTACGGCATGGTGGCGTTCTCCTCCTCGCTGGACCAGGGCGGTCCCTGCGCCCGTACGGTGCTGGACGCGGCGCTGCTGCACGAGGTCATCGCCGGGTACGACCCGCTGGACTCGACCTCCATCGACGCCCCGGTCCCGCCGGTCGTCGAGGCCGCCCGCAACGGCAGCGTCGCGGGCATGCGCGTCGGCGTGGTCAAGCAGTTCCGCGGCGAGGGCTACCAGGCCGGTGTCGTGCAGCGCTTCGACGAGGCGGTGGCCCTGCTCAAGGAGCTGGGCGCCGAGATCGTCGAGCTGGACTGCCCCTCCTTCGACCTGGCGCTCTCCGCGTACTACCTGATCGCGCCGTCCGAGTGCTCCTCGAACCTCGCCCGTTTCGACGCCATGCGCTATGGCCTGCGCGTCGGTGACGACGGGACGAAGTCGGCCGAGGAGGTCACCGCGCTCACCCGTGACGCGGGCTTCGGCGACGAGGTCAAGCGCCGGATCATGCTCGGTACGTACGCGCTGAGCTCCGGCTACTACGACGCGTACTACGGCAGCGCGCAGAAGGTCCGCACGCTGATCAAGCAGGACTTCGACCGGGCGTTCGAGCAGGTGGATGTGATCGTCTCGCCGACGACCCCGACCACCGCCTTCCCGATCGGCGAGCGCGCCGACGACCCGATGGCGATGTACCTGGCCGATCTGTGCACCATTCCGACCAACCTCGCGGGCAACGCGGCGATGTCCCTGCCGTGTGGACTGGCGCCGGAGGACAACCTCCCGGTCGGCCTCCAGATCATCGCCCCCGCCATGAAGGACGACCGGCTGTACACGGTCGGAGCCGCCGTCGAGGCCGCCTTCGTGGAACAGTGGGGTCATCCGCTGCTGGAGGAGGCACCGTCCCTGTGAGCGCACTGTCCAAGGCCAAGGGCTTCAAGAAGTCCAAGACCGGTACGTACCTCTCGATCGGCACCACCGCGTTCGGCGCCCTCGGCGTGGTCAAGCAGGTCAAGAAGGCACGCAGCGAGCACGACACGCTCAAGCTGCTCGACGCCGCCATCACCGGCGCCGCGATCGTCACCGGCATCGCCCTGCTGCTGCGCGAGCTGAAGCGCATCGGCGACGACGACGTCCTGCTGGGCTGAGAGGGAAAGTTTCACCGTGACCGTCACTGAACTGGTGTCGTACGAGGCGGCGCTCGCCTCCTTCGACCCCGTCATGGGCCTGGAGGTCCATGTCGAACTCGGTACCAAGACCAAGATGTTCTGCGGCTGCTCCACCACGCTGGGTGCCGAGCCCAACACGCAGACCTGCCCCACCTGCCTTGGTCTGCCCGGCTCCCTCCCGGTCGTCAACGCCATCGGCGTCGAGTCCGCGATCAAGATCGGCCTCGCGCTGAACTGCGAGATCGCCGAATGGTGCCGGTTCGCCCGGAAGAACTACTTCTATCCGGACATGCCGAAGAACTTCCAGACCTCGCAGTACGACGAGCCGATCGCCTTCAACGGCTATCTGGACGTCCAGCTGGAGGACGGCGAGGTCTTCCGGGTGGACATCGAGCGCGCCCACATGGAGGAGGACACCGGCAAGTCGACCCATGTCGGCGGTGCCACCGGCCGTATCCACGGCGCGTCCCACTCCCTGCTGGACTACAACCGCGCCGGTATCCCGCTGATCGAGATCGTCACCAAGCCGATCACCGGGGCGGGTGAGCGCGCCCCCGAGGTCGCGCGGGCGTACGTCGCCGAGCTGCGTGAGCTCATCCGGGCCCTCGGTGTCTCCGAGGCCCGCATGGAGATGGGCCAGATGCGCTGTGACGTCAACCTCTCGCTGATGCCCAAGGGCAGCGAGCGGTTCGGCACCCGCTCGGAGACCAAGAACGTCAACTCGCTCCGCTCGGTCGAGCGCGCCGCCCGGTTCGAGATCCAGCGGCACGCCGCCGTGCTGGAGTCCGGTGGCACGATCATCCAGGAGACCCGTCACTTCCACGAGGACGACGGCTCCACCACCTCCGGCCGGGTGAAGGAGGAGGCCGAGGACTACCGGTACTTCCCGGAGCCCGACCTCGTCCCCATCGCCCCGTCCCGGGAGTGGGTCGAGGAGCTGCGGGCGGTCCTGCCCGAGCTGCCCCGGCTGCGCCGCAACCGGCTCCGCGAGGACTGGGGGCTGTCGCAGCACGACATGCAGTCGATCCTCAACGCGGGCGCGGTCGATCTGATCGTCGCCACGATCGACGCCGGGGCCCCGGCCGACCAGGCCCGCAAGTGGTGGATGGGCGAGCTGGCGCGCAGCGCCAACGAGTCCGGCCGCGCGCTGGACGCGCTGCCGATCACCCCGGCCCAGGTCGCCCGGGTGACCGCGCTCGTCGCCTCCGGCGACCTCAACGACAAGCTGGCGCGCCAGGTCATCGAGGGTGTCCTCGCGGGCGAGGGCGACCCGGACGCGGTCGTCGAGAAGCGCGGGCTGAAGGTCGTCTCCGACGAGGGCGCGCTCGGCACCGCCGTCGATGACGCCATCGCCCAGAACGCCGCCATCGCGGACAAGATCCGCGGCGGCAAGGTGGCGGCCGTGGGCGCGCTGGTCGGCGCCGTCATGAAGGCCACCCGTGGCCAGGCGGACGCGGGGCGGGCCAGGGAGCTGATCCTGGAACGCCTGGATGAGCTTGTTCACGTCCTCCAGACGCTCCAGCGCGCCTACGGCGTACATAGCGAGCACGACGGCGCCGAAGCTGGAGCTTTCATGGCTCTTCGGAATGTGAACCGGGTAGCCGAACATGTCGGACATGATCTGACGCCATTC
>NZ_JBHVHF010000051.1:0-34430 GCF_042800315.1 Streptomyces sp. NPDC057638 | reverse complement strand
CTCCAGTACCCGTCGCGCGATGTCGGCGAGGTGCGGCTGCACCTCGCCGAGTCTGCGTCCGGCACTGCTGCGCGCCGTCACCGCGCCGATCTCCACCTCCGGATGCGCCAGCAGCAGGCGGAGGATCTCCCCGCCCGCGTAGCCACTGGCTCCGGCCACTGCGGCCCGTACGGTCATGCTCTCCGTCTCTCGCTGTCGGGGGGTTCGTCCGGTCCCGCCGTGCGCCGCTGTCGCGCCGACCGTGGTTCCTCGCGCCGCGCCGGAGCGCGGGGCGGGGTGTCCGGGGCGCGGACCATGCCGTGTTTCCGAACGGTCCGGAGGGGGGAATGACCGACGGCGGGCACGCCCATGGGTGACTCCCTCCCCTTCCGGTGTGCGCGGACTCGGAACCCCAAGATCTTCTTAGCTTAGCCTAACCTAATTTACCCTCGGTTGGGTCGGGCCCGCTCCCCTCGTTTCCGCAGGTGTCCGGGGTTCGCCCGGAGTTTCCCTTGAGTGCGGGTCAGGTATCGGCGGTCCCCGATGTGGCGCTCTGTCCCACCGATTCGCCCGGCCTGGCGGGTTCGTCCGGCCGGTTCGCCCGGTCCGGCGGGTTCGTTCAACGGGTCCGTCCGGTCCGGCGGGTTCGTCCGGCGGGTTCGCCCGGTCCGGTCGGCCGGGGTCACGGTACGGGGCGGTCCACCGCCTGACGGCACGGGCGGCGGGCCCGTGATCCCCCAGTGGCGTACCCGCCGGAAGCCCCCGTACGGCGACACACCCACAGGCCCCCACGGACACGGCGGTCGCATGTGCCCCTGGCGTATTCGAACCCCGCACGCACGGTGCCCCCGGTCCGTCATCCCTTGGTGTGGCTCTCCGCTCCGGAATATTGAAGGCGCGGCGACCGAACGGCCACAGTGACGTCACGGTTCGACCCGGCGGAGTGAAGCCCGTCGTCCTTCTCACTCCCCGGGCGAACCGTATGACCCACCGTGCTGCGGAGATTCCCGCAGGCCCGACGCCAGGTGGCAGAAAGGCGGACCGGAATGCTCACCGACGCCGAATACACCGCTGTCAAGAACCGGGCCCTCGGCCGTCTCTTCGCCATTCCCGGAGTGTCGATCGTCGGTATCGGGGGACGCGAACGCGAGGGCCGGCCAACCGGAGAACGCACCATCCGTGTCTTCGTCCGCGGCAAGCGCCCCCCGGCCGACCTGCCCGAGACCGAGATCATTCCCTCCGCCTTCGAGGGTGTACGCACCGATGTCGTCGACCTCGCCCCCGGGCCGCTCGCCGCTGCCCCCGACGGCGCCCCGCCAGGGCGGCCCGACACCCGGGAGTGGCGCGAGCTGATCGCGGGATCCCTGCTCAGCCCGTGTGTCACTGCCGGGCGACCGGGCACCGTCGGCTGCTTCCTGGAGGGGGCCGGTGGCGCGGTCTATCTCCTGGGGCACCGGCAGGCCCTCGGCTCGGCGCTCCCGGCCGTGCCGCCGGGGGCCGCCGGGGAATCCAGGTACTCCACCGAGCCCCGGTCCTGCCTCGCCGCCCCCGCGCCCCCGCTGCCCGGGGAATTCGCCGCTTTCGCCGACGCTCCCGGATTTCCCGACCCACCCGCCTCTCCCGGTGCGTCATCCTTTTCCGGCTTTTCCGGCTTCTCCGACACCTCGGCCTACGGGCCCCTCTCCGCCGACCAAGCGGAGGTCGGCCTCGCCCGCCTGCCGGCCGGAGTGCGCTGGTATCCCGACATCCTCGATATCGGCCCGGTCACGGCGACGCACACCATCACCCAGGAAGAAGCCGACACCCATGAGTGCGAGGTACGGAAAAGGGGCGCGGCCACCCGGCTCACCAGCGGTACGGTCCAGGCCGTCGAGGCGTCACAGCGCAAGCGGGGACGCTTCCACCACCATCTGATCGTCGTCAGGCCCACGGGTGCGGGCCGGGACGGCAGGCCGGACCGGCCCTTCTGTGCGGACGGTGACGCGGGCGCCCTCGTCGTCGACGCCTCCAACCGGGCCGTGGGGCTGCTGCTCGCCGGGTTCGGTGCCTCTCCCGAGGACCCCTCCGCTTTTCTGTGGGGCCGGGTGACCCCGATCCGGCGGGTGCTGGACCGGCTCCGGGCCGTCCAGGGTCAGCCGCTGCGGGTGGCCACGGCCAACCGGGCCCGGCAACTCCGTATCGTCCCGGGCCGTTCCGGGGCGCCGTCCGGTCCGTTGGTTCCGATGGGTGATGGCGCTTCCCGCTCGGCTGCCACACCACCGTAAAGAAGGATTTTCCGGAAAACGCCGGACTACCGTCGGACCATGATGAACGGCAGACAGACCGTCAGGAACGCGCGGGACCTCGCGGAGGTGCTGCGGACCGCCACCCGCCCGGTGGAGATCGTCATCGAGGGCAGCGTGGAGGGAGTGCCGCCGCTGACTCTCCCCGAAGGGGTGTCGCTGGTCGGCGCCGGGGGCGGGGCCGCTCTGGTCTTCGACGGCACGGACGGGGTCAGGCTCACCCGGGACAACCGGGTCGAGGGCCTGCGGCTGGAGACCGCCCCCACCGCCCGCGCCCTCCTCAACGACACCTCCGTCAGCGGGTTCGGCACCCTGGAGCTACGGGAGGTCGTCACGGTCGGCCGGGTCGAACTCCTCGCCCGCGACCAGGTCTCCTCCGGCCATGTGCTGGTCACCGGGCTGGACATCGAGGCGGCGGACGCCCGGGAGTGCCGCCCGCGCCCCGAGGGCTACAACGTGGAGGTCCGCCAGGGCGCCTTCACCCTCTACAACCAGCGGAGCGATTCCTCGGCCGTCATCACCTGCGAACTGACCGGAATCTCGGCGGGCCGCGAGGGCGCGCCCGTCCGGGGCAGCGGAATCTTCGTCTCCGGCACCCCCGGCGGCGGCCGGGTGAGCGGCGACCGGCTGCACACCGGCCCCGTCTTCTCCGACGGGGGCATCCCCGCGGGCACCCCCGACCAGATCACCGGCGGGGTCTTCGTCGTGTACGCCTCGTTCGGCGAGGTGGTCAACGAGGGGCCGGTCACCACCTACGGTGTCAATGACATGGTGCTCGACCTCTGGGGCGAGGTCACCACCTGGACCGCGCACGCACCCATCACCTCCCACGGCCCCAGCGGCATCGGCTTCGTCAACTTCGGCACCATCCGGCGGCTGACCCTGCGGGCACCGGTCGAGACGTTCGGCACCGGGGCCCGGGGCTTCAACGTCTACGACGGCACCGTCGAACGGGCGGAGTTCGACCGGGTGGTCACCCACGCCGACGCGGCCGTCGGGATCCAGCTGAGCAAACCGATCGGCGACCTCATCGTCCACGGGGGTATCGAGACCCACGGCGGATCCGGGGACAGCCTGGTCAAGGGGGAGATCGTCACCCTGCCCGCCGTCCCTCTCAGTCTGAAACCGGGTTCCCGCGCCCGCCGGATCCGTATCGACAGCGGAATCACGGCGCGCGGCGCGGGGGTACCGGTGATGGAGATCAGCGGATCCATCGAGGAGTTCGCCGTGAACGGACCGATCCGGAGCGCGGCGGCACGGGCGTAGGCCACCCCGAGCCCCGAGCCCCGGCCCTCTGCCTTGTGACCTGTGACCTGTGACCTGTGACCTGTGAGTCCAGCGTCTTGACCTCGGGCCTCGGGCCTCGGACCTCGGACCTCCGTCTGAGCCCTGACCTCTGAGCCCTGACCTCTGGGCCCTGGGTCCTGGGCCCGCGCCTTGGGTTCTGACCTCCGAGCGCGGGCGGGCACGGGGCCGGACGCCGTCGCCGCGGCGCCCCGTACCCTGCCGGTGTCCCCGTCCCTGTCGCCGTCTCCTCCCGGAGGTCCTCCATGGCCCGGCTCTCGCTCCGCCCCGGTGTCAACCCCGACGAGCCGGATGTGCCCGTCATGACGCTCGTCGTCGACCCGGACGGCCCGTCCGGCGAGCGTGCCGTCGCCCGTCTCGGTGACTGCTGTTACGAGGGTGACCAGGCGTTCTTCCTCGTGGGCACCGACGGCTTCGCCGAGCACACGCTGGACGGCGACCGGCTGGTGGTCGACCTCGCCGTGTACCCCTCCGTCCTGGCGCGGATCGGCGTGGACGCCGCCCCCTTCGACCGCCGGTCCCGGAGCGTCCCCGAGGCGGTGCTCGTCCTGAGCGCCGAGACGGTGGTCGACCGGAGGGCGTACGAGGGGGCCGCGCCCGTCGTCGCGGTCTTCGTGGCCCCGTCGGCGGCGGAGGCGGAGTCCTCCGGTGCGGAGGAGGACGACTGGCCGATGGTGGTGGGTCTCCTGACCAAGGAGTGAGCCCTGGGCCGTGAGGGGTGTCGGTATCGGAGAACGGGTGTCAGGGCCATCCCTGGGAACACTCCGGGGCGATCTCAGGGGCCGGTCAGGGCTATGACCGATAGGGCCGCGCCCGTTCTGGCGCGAGACTTGAGGGAACCTCATCACCCCGTGACCGAGCCCGAGAGAGAGGGTCTCCCATGCCGTCACCCTGGTCCGCTTCCGCTTCCGCTTCTGCCTCCGCCCCCGCTTCCGCCTCGCGCCGACTCGTCCTGTCCGGAGCCCTCGCCCTGGGCGCCACGGCGGTTCGCGCCGGGGCCGCGCCGCCTGCCGCCGCGTTACCGGGCGCGCCACGGGCACGTGTGGTGGGGGAGAAGTACGCCGGACGCCGGATCGTCGATCTGACCGTGGCCTCACCCGCCCTCGCCCGTGACGCCCAGGTCAGACTGCTGACCCCGAGGGGGTGGCACGGCCGGGGTTCGCCTCCTCCCAGGGCTCGCCCGGGGGTGTCCTCCGACACGGCCCCGCGGCCCCGGCACCACTGGCCGGTGCTCTGGCTGCTGCCGGGCGGTGACGGCGACCATCTGCCGTGGACACGGGAGTACGGCATCCAGCACCTTCCCGAGCTGTGGCACACGCTGGTGGTCATGCCCCAGATGCCGCTGTTCGGCTTCTGTACCGACTGGTGGAACGGCGGCGCGGGCGGCCCCCCGGCCGTGGAGGCGTTCCATCTGCGCGAGGTGCTGCCGCTGGTGGAGCGCCACTACGGCGGCGGCCCGCGCCGGGTGATCGCGGGGCAGTCACAGGGCGGGTTCGGCGCGCTGTCCTACACCGCGCGCCACCCGGGGATGTTCCGGGCCGCCGCCAGCTACAGCGGCTTCGTCCATCCGCACCAGCACCCCCACGCCGTGCGGGCCGCCATGGAGTATCTCGGCCTGGACTGGCTGGCGCTGTGGGGTCACCCCGAGCGCCAGCGCGCGGTATGGACGGCGCGTGACCCCGCGTATCTGACCCATCGGCTGCGGGGCGTTCCGGTCCATCTCTCCTGCGGTGACGGACGGCTGGGACCGCTCGATCCCCCGGACACGCCGCCCGACGAGCACATCCCCGGGCTGGTGGATCCGGCGAACCCCTTCCCCGCCGATGTCCTCTCGCCGACCGAGGCGATCATGCTGGAGGAGAACCGGGCCCTGGCCCCGCTGCTCCGGGCGGCGGGCGCCCGGGTGACGACCCACTTCCACTCCGGTACCCATGACCCGCCGTACTGGGCCCGTGAGCTGCGGGCCTCACTGCCCACACTCCTGGCGGCGCTGCACGGCTGACGGCGGGGACGGCAGGCGCGCGGGGCTGACGGCGGGTCCGGCCTCCCGCGGTCTCCCCGGTGGCGCGGCGCTCGGGGGACGGTCACGGTGGAGAAGGCCCCGTCGGCGTGCGGGCCCGCCCCACCGGGCGGGACGGCGGCACCGGACAGGCCGGACGGGACGGGCCAGGCGGGACGGGACGGGTGGCACCGGACAGGTCGGGCGGCACCGGACGTGCTGGTCCGACGCGGACCGCGCCCCTCCCTGACCGATGCCCATCGCGGACGAGAACTGACCGCGATGGCTCCTAACGTGGTCCTCGACCGACGGAACGAGAACGACCGGAAGGCGCAGCCCATGACCGTCAACGAGCCCACCACGACCGCCCCCGTCCTCAGCGGTGAGCGGGCCGACCTGCTCCAGATGCTCGCTCACCAGCGTCACTTCCTCCGTTTCACCACCCGGGACCTCACCGACGACCAGGCCCGTCAGCGCACCACCGTCAGCGAGCTGTGTCTCGGCGGTCTGATCAAGCACGTCACATCGGTGGAGCGGGGCTGGGCGGCGTTCATCGTGGAGGGACCCTCGGCGATGGGCGACTTCGACAACATGACCGAGGAGGACTGGGCCGCCCGGGAGGCCGAGTTCGCGCTGCGGTCCGACGAGACCCTGGCCGGTGTGCTGGCGGAGTACGAGAAGGTCGCCCGTCACACGGACGAGCTGGTCGTCTCCCTGCCCGACCTGGACGCCTCCCACCCGCTGCCCGACGCCCCGTGGTTCGAGTCCGGCGCGCGGTGGTCGGCCCGCCGGGTCCTGGTGCATATCGCCCTGGAGACCGCCCAGCACACAGGCCACGCGGACATCATCCGTGAGGCCCTGGACGGCGCCAAGAGCATGGGCTGACCCGCCCGGACCGGACCCGCGAGGACCCGCCCCCGCCCGCCACCCGCCCGGACCCGCGAGGATCCGCCACCCGCGCCCGCCCCACCCCGCCCGGCCCGCAGGCCCGGGACCCCGGCTGGCCGGCCGATCCCGGGCCCAGGACCCGTGGCCTCCGCCCGACCCGCCAGGTCCGGGCCGAGCCCGTGCCGTACACCGGCGGCTCCCCGCCCCTGCCCCCCGCCCTACGTCAGGATCCGGGCCCCCGCCACCCGCTCGAAATGAACCAGCACGTCAAACGTACGGCCGAGGGAGACCGGCAGGGGCTCGCTCGGATACTGCGAGGGGATGACGAAGGTGGGCCGCGCGCCCGCCAGCCAGGGTCCGGCCGCCGGAGTGCGGGCCAGGCTCCGCAGATCCACGTAGTAGTCGCGGTGGCGGACCCGGTCGATGGTGTGCTCGTTGCTCCCGGGCGCGGCGGGCCCGGCGGTGAAGTAGCCGGGCTTGCCGGTACCGCTGTCCGTGGCCCAGTACTCGCCGCCGTGGAGGGTGGTGCCGATCGCGAGATAGCGGGAACCCATCAGCTCGCGCAGATAGTGGCCTTGCACCACGGGGTGGGTCTCGGGGAAGGGGGTCTCGTAGCCGAGATGCCCGTTGTGGGCGGAGAGCAGGATCCTCCCGCCGGTGTGGCGCTGCCACCAGACGGTGTTCTCGGCCATGGCGCGGTCCCGCAGCCGGTTCAGCTCGGCCATCTGCGCCGGGTCGTTGAGGTCCCGGGCGAAGCCGGAGGTCATCTGGGTGATGACCCGGGCCTCCTGGAGCACCAGCGGATCCACCCCGCCGGAGCGCTCCAGCAGCCGGAAGGCCGCCGTCACATCCCGGTCCAGACTCTGGCGCCGCTCCAGCGGCATGGTCAGCCAGCCGTCCATCCGCTCACCCGCGTCGGCGGGCAGCGCCAGCATCCCCGCGTACCGCTGGCGCAGTTCGGGCGCCAGCGTGGGCCGGTGGCCCGCGGCCCAGTCCAGGATCCGCCGGATCTGCGCCGGGTGGACGTCGTTGATGTCGTCGCCCAGCACCCTCAGCCGCCGCTCGGGCGCGAGGGAGCGGTTGTACTCGCGCATCCAGGTGAAGAGCGTCAGGAACTCCTCGTTGTTCCAGTCCGCGTACGACTGCTGGAACTCCTCGCGCATGATCTGCCGCAGGTCGCCCTCGCCGTTCCGTACGTAGGCGTCCAGCCGTGCCCCGGACGACCAGGAGGTCTCCAGCGCGAAGGTGGTGAACCCGGCGGTCCGTACCAGTTGGCGGAAGAGCCGGTCCTTGAGCTGGAACAGCTCCCGGGAGCCATGGGTGGCCTCACCGACGCCGACGACGGTCGCGCTCCCGACCATCCGGGTCAGCGCGGCGAGGTCCCCGCCGCGCGCGGCGGGGTCGGCGGTGCGCAGCCGGTGGGAGTGCCGCTCGATGTCCTCGATGACGGCCCGCGCCGTGTCCGTGGGCGCGGTGGACGCCGCCGCGCCCGTCCGCTCGGGCACGGCGGTGGCGACCCCGGGGGCGACGGCCCCCAGGGAGAGCGTCAGAGCGGTGGCGAGGAGCAGTCGACGGCTCGTCGGACGGTTCAGGGCGGTCATCTCTCCTGCTGTCCGGTCGGTGGGCCGGTACGGTTCGGTCCCGCGGCCGGGCCCGGACATCATCGGTGGTCCGCCGGGTCGGCGAGGGTCCGCGCGATCCAGGGGCGGAACGCGGGCACACTGGTCCAGATCCCGGGGCCGTTGGCGCAGTTGGCATCGCCGTTCCCGTCCCGGCTGGTGGCCCCGATCAATTCCCAGCGTCCGGCCGCGCGCCGCAGCAGGGGTCCGCCGGAGTCCCCGCCGCAGGCCATCACCCCGGGCCTCGGGCCGGTCTGGCACAGCTCGCGGGCGGCGTCGAGCGGGGCGGTGCACACTCCGGGCGCGGCGGTGCGCAGTCCGGCCTGGCGCAGCCGTTCGGGGTGGACGGAGCCGTTGGGGGTGGTGATGCCCCAGCCCAGGGCCCGGGTCGCGGTTCCCTCGGGTCCGGTGCGGGCGGCGATACGGACCGGCCGCTCGGAGACCGGCCGGTCCAGCCGGACCAGCGCGATATCGAAGTGGTCCCGGCCGGAGACGTACTTCGGGTGGATCACCGTGCGCTCGATGGTCCGGAGGGAACCGCCGGAGCTGCGGTTCTCGCTGCCGATCCGGATCTTCCCGGTCGGGTCGGCGCCTATCGCGGTGTCGAAGCAGTGGGCCGCGGTCACCACCCACTGGGAGTCGATCAGCGATCCGCCGCAGTGGCCCAGCTCCTTCATGGGGATCGCGGCCATGAACCCGTACCGCTCGGTGGACTCCTCCCCGCCGACGATCGCTCCGGCGGTGCCGGAACCCAGGGTCATACCGAGCGCCGCCGAAGCCACCGCGACGGCGGCGGCGCGTGCCCCGCGCCGCCGTGCCACCCTGCGGCCCGGGGAGGCGTCGCCCGCCGAACGCCGCCGCCATGACATGCCGTTGAACACAGAGCTGTCCCTTCATACGGAGTGGTGGAATCAGAGATGAGCCGCCGGGCGTCCCCTCGCTTCCGGTGCTCCTGAACCATCCTGCTGACACGGCTACCCGCGAAAAAGCGTCACCCACGTCATGGACCGCTAAATTCTGCTCATGTCAGTGATCGCCATCCTCGTGGCCGACGGCGTGCCCTCCCAGGAACTGACCATCCCTCCCGCGGTGTTCACCACCGCTGCCCGGGCCTACCGCCAGGTCGTGTACGAGATACGGATCGCCTCCGCGACCGGCTCCCGCACGGTCACCACGGGCGAGCCGCCCCTGGACTTCGCCGTGCCCTGGGGGATCGAGGCCCTGGACGGCGCTGGCACGGTGCTGGTGACCGGGCACGGCGCCCATCGCGACCCACCGTCTCCGGAGGTGGCGGAGGCCCTGCGCGCCAGCGCCGCGCGGGGCTGTCGGATGGCCGCGATCGGTACCGGGGTCTTCACCCTCGCCGCCACCGGCCTGCTGGACGGGCGCCGCGCCCTCACCTCCTGGCCGCACCAGAAGGACTTCGTCCGGCTCTTCCCCCGGGTGCGGGTGGAGAGTACGGGCGATCCCACCGTCGTGGACGGCCCCTTCCACACCTCCGCCGGGGTCCTCGGCGGCCTCGACCTCTCGGTCGACCTGGTCGAGCGCGACCACGGCTGGCGCGTCGCCGCCGGGACCGCCCGCCAGATCATGCTGCCGCTGTACGACAAGGTGGTGGCCGACCGGGAGGAGCTGGAGCGGGAGATCGGCGACCGGACCTCGATCGAGGCCACCACCCGCTGGCTGGAGGAGAACGTCCACCGTCCCCTCACCCTGGCCGACATGGCCGACCACGCCAAGGTCAGCGTCAGCAGCCTCAACCGCCGCTTCCGTCAGCGGACGGGACTCTCCCCGCTCCAGTACCTGCTGCGGGCCCGGCTCCATGAGGCCCAGCTTCTGCTGGAGAACACCGAGCTGCCGATCGAGCGGATCGCCGCCCGTACCGGCTTCGGTTCCCCGGCCAATCTGCGCCACCACTTCCAGCGCCGCACGGGCACCTCCCCCCGCGCCTACCGGGCGGCCCACCGTCGGCTGACGCGGGTGTCGGCGCTGCGCGAGGAGACCCGCGACGAGAACGGCGAGACCCGCGACGAGAGCTGAGCGGCCCCCTGGGGGTGCTCGGCCCCTGGTCGCGGGAACGGCACAGGGCGGTGCCGGTGCCCCTCGTACGCCTTTGTACGGGGACACCGGCACCGCCCGGTGTGGGATCAGCGGTGGTTACTGACCGCTGGCGGAGGCGTGGCTGGCGGAGACGGCTCCGTAGAAGGGCATCGCCAGGTTGCTGAAGATGTCGGCGGTGCCGGGGCCGCCCGGGTTCTTCCAGTCGCGCAGCAGCTCGGAGATCACACCGACGGTGCTGTTGAGCGTGGCGCCCGCGTTCTGGAGGCGCAGCAGGGAGGTCTCACGGGCGAGCTTGTTCGTGGTGCCCGAGGCGTCGGTGACGGCGTGGACCTGGTAGCCGCGGCCGAGGGCGGACAGGGAGGCGAACATCAGGCAGACGTCGGTGATGACACCCGCGATGACCAGGTTCGGCCGGTCCATGGCGCGGACGGCCGCGTCGAAGCGCGGGTCGTCGAAGGCGTCGACCTCACCGCTGCGGTGGATGAGCGGCGCGCCCTCGGGGAGCTCGGCGAGCAGCTCGGGCAGCAGGGGGCCGTTGGGGCCCTGCGGGGCGGAGGTGGTGGCCACGACCGGGAGGCCGAAGACCTTGGCGGTACGGGCGAGTGCCTGGGCGTTGCGGCGGACCTGGTTCTGGTCGTGGTCCTGGACGCCGAGGATCAGACCGGCCTGGTGGTCGACCAGCAGGATCCCGGTGTTCTCGGGGGTGAGCCGGTTGGTGATGTAGCTGTTGCTCATGGTTCCTGTTTTCTGAGATGGGCCGCCGTGGGCGGCCGGCCGGTGGACCGTGCTGCGCGGTGCGGTGATGAGCCGCATTTTGTTGCTTGCGCATGCATCTCAACCAGGAGGGGTGGTTTCCCATTCCGGCTCCGCCGGTTTCTCCGTGTGAGCTAGGTCACTCGGTGGTGTCGCAGCCTTCGGGGCCGTCGCCCGGGGAGGACAGTCGCCCCAGGATCGACTGGAGCGCCAGCAGTTCCGCACCGCTCAGCCGCTGGGCGAAGGAGCGGTCCACCACTTCCGCGTTGGTCCGCACGGCCGCCCTGAGCAGGGTGCGTCCCTCGTCGGTGAGCTGGACCAGGGCGCCGCGCTGGTCCTCGGCGAGGGGGCTGCGGGTCAGCAGGCCGCGCTGGGCCAGCCGGTCGCACATCCTGCTGACGGCGCTCTGGGTGAGGACCGTGCGCTCCTTGAGGTCCTTGAGGCGGGTCCCGGCGAGAGGGATGTTCACCAGGGTGTCGAACTCGCTCACCGACAGCCGGTGCCGCAGGTCCAGCTCGCGCTCGATCTCCTTCAGCACCGTCTGGTGGACCTCCATATACGTCCGCCATACCCCGACCCTGAACCCCCGGGACGCGGTCGGATCCTTCTGTGGCACCTGGCCTCCTGACTCGGATGGATGGGGGCCATTCTCGCAACCGTGGCCACCCCGACGCCCTCCGATGCCCCCGCCCGGGCGGGTCGGCCCCGGGGCCCGCCGCCGGGTCGGCGCTCTGGCCCGGCCCGGCACGCTCCGGCTGGGTGCCCGGGCCCGGGCGCGGCGTTCGGCGGCGGCCGAGCGCCTTGGTCCGGGGGAGCGCTCTGCCGTCCGGCGCGCCGGCCCGCCGTCAGTCCGTAAACTCCGCCAGCAGCGGTGTCAGCCGCTCGGGGGCCTCGGTCGGCAGGGAGTGGTGGCTGGCGTCGGGGAGGATGTGGACCCGGACGTCCGGCAGCAGCGCCCGCGCGGTCGCGGCCGCCCGCCGGGGGTCATGGGCCCGGCTGCGCCCGGCCAGGACCAGCAGCACCGGGACCCCGCACTCCCGGAGCGCGGACGCCGTGGGGCGGCGCATCATGAGCACCTTTGACCGGTGGGCAACGGCGGTGGCGCCCAGGAACTCCCGCCACACCGGGTCGCCGGGCTCGGCACCGGTCTCCCACCGGTGGAAGGCGAGCACCCGCCCGGCGCCGGGCCGCAGCGCCAGGGGAAGGGCCCGCAGCAGATAGCGCGGGCTCATGGGGGAGAAGCAGTTGACGGGGTCGAGCAGGGCGAGCCCCTCGTACCGGTGCGGCAGCAGGAGGGCGTGCCGCAGCGCGATCCAGGCGCCGTACGAGTGCCCGCAGACCCGCGCCCGGTTCAGGCCCAGTCCGTCGAGGACCGCGTCGAACCACTCCACGAGATCGTCGGCGTTCCGCGGCGGAGCCCCGGAGTCGGTGCGGCCGATGTCCCCGAGCAGGTCGACCGCGTACACCCGGCGGGTCCGGGCCAGTTCGCCGACGGTGGCGTACCACGCCAGGGAGGTGGTGCCACCGCCGGGCAGCAGCACGAGCGGGGGCGCGGTCCCGCCGTCCACGGGCCCGCTGACATGGACCCGGGTGCGGCCGTGGCGCGTGGTCACATCGACGGCGCGGACCGGTAAGGGCCACCGTTCGAGGACCGCGTCATAGGCTCGCTGGAACACCGACTCATCGCGCATAACCGTTTCTCCCCGTTCCGGTGCCGTCCGGTGTGATCCGGTGCGCGGGAGTGCAGGCGTCGCCCCCGTGAGCGGTACGGGGCGGCCCCCACCGCGACCGATCCCTCACCCGCGCCGTGTTGACACGCTACCGAGGTCTCCCGCCGAGGGGCCCGGCGCCACGCCCGCCGAAAAACGGCTCACCATTCAACAGTTCGAGCGCCTCGTTAATGCCACGATCCGTGACACTGGGCAGGGATTTGAATGGTCATGTCAGTCACGTGACCATTTTCTTTCGGAAATGATAAGCGCGCGAGCGCGGTCATGACGAGCGCCGTTACTCACGGGGCACACGAGTTTGCGATTCGCTTGTGGTCGTCCTTGGCCGTTACCCAGCGTATGGGGCGCGCGACTGGATCCGCACGGCGTAGATTCCGTTCACCGGTAGATCAGACCGGAAAAGACAGAACCCTGGCGGGCCTACCAACCGAGCCAGGGCCTGTCGACAGAACGACCCGAACGCATAACTCCCTGGGAAGGACCCCCGTCCATGCCGGACCGTTTTCGCCGCCACGTCATAGCGTGGCCGCTGGCACCGAGTGCCGAAGCTATCATGCCGTCTTCCCGGGCCAGGGAAACCCTTGATGACTTGTCAGTCATCGCGCCCCCGAGGCTTTTCCTCGTACTCGTCGTCGGGTGGCTCGCCCTTATCTCCGGTGGTTCCGGGGTCATCGACCAGCGGATCATGCCCGTGATCATCCTGTGGGCGGCCTGGGCCGCCCACGGATCTGCCGTTTCCGACCGGTGTCTTCGCCGATTCTGAACGCTCTGGTCACGGTGGGCCGCAGTGGGCGGGGGACGCTCCCCGCTCGTCGCCTCCCGGACCCCGACCGGTCCACGAAGGCCCGCCGCCCGTCGTCGCTGATGGGTCCTGCGGCCAAACACGACCGCCCTGTCACACCCCGCACCGTCGTACACCCGGCGAGAAAGAGACCGTACCGCCATGGCCCCGAAGGCCTCACGCACCCTCACCTGCCCCGACTGCAACCGGACCTACACCCTGCCCACCGGGCGTTCCAGCGGTGCCCACCCGCGCTGTGACGCGGCCGAGCAGGCGACCTTGACCGTCATCGCCGAGGAGATGCACCGGCTGGCCAACGAGATCCTCCAGGGGATCTACAACAACAACGACTCCGCCAAGGCCCTGTCCCACTGCGCCCCCCTGCGCAAGCTGTGCGAGGACTACGAGGCCGCGGCCGTGGCCCGGGGGCGGGCCCGGGGCGAGACCTGGGAGAGCCTCGGCGCCCATCTGCGGATCAGCGCCAACCGGATCCGCAAGCGCTGGCCGAACACGCGACTGCGGCGGGTCCTCGCCTCCCGTCAGCCCTCGCCCCCGGCCGGGACGCTCTCCAGACGCGGCAGGCCGTCGCCGGGCACCGGGGACGGCGACACCCCGCAGGCGATGTCCCGCGGCACCCGCTCACCCCAGCAGCAACTCGCCAGCGCCCTCTCCCACTTAGTGCGACGCTCGGGCCGCACCTCGCGCGACATCGCCGCCGACGCGCGCATCGACCCGTCCTATGTCTCCCGCATCCTGGCGGGCACCCGTCGCCCCTCCTGGCCCGTCATCGAGCGGCTGCTCGACGCCTGCCGCCCCCAGTCCACCCCGCCGGACCCGGTCACCGCCCGGCTGCGCGAGGACGTACGGCTGCTGTGGGAGGCGGCCCACCGCAGCCATTCGCCCGCGCTGGCGGTCGGCGACAACGTGCCCGCCCGCCGCGCGACCCAGCGCTTCACCGCCGAACTGCGCGCGCTCTACACCGCCGCCGGCAGCCCCCCGCCCGAGGCCGTGGGCCGGGACATCGACCCCCAGGTCCTCCAGACCGCCCTGGCCGGGGAGACCATCCCCGACTGGGACACCTGCGGCCGCATCATCTTCGCGCTGCGCGGCCGCCCGGCCGATCTGCGGCCCCTGTGGGCCCAGGCCCACCACGACACCAGTACCCAGCACAACGGTCCGCCCGCCGGTGCGTTCGGCTGACCGGTGCCCGTCGTTCCCCGGGGGAGGAACACATGCCACACCCGCCTGACCACGCCCCGCCCGTTGTGGATCTGCCCGCCGACTTCGAGGCGTTCTACGCCCTGCACCAACCCCTCTACCTTGCCTACGCCCATGCCCATCTCGCCCCCCGCCAGGCCGACCACGCCGTCCGCCGGGCCTTCGGCCATCTGCTCACCCAGTGGTCCGCCACCCTGCTCGACCCCAACCCGGCCGCCCGCTGCTGGCAGATCTTCACCGCCCGCCTCCCCGCCCCGCCGCTGCCCCTGGACCCCCGCGCCCACACACCGCTCCAGTACCAGGCGGTGGTCCTCCACCACATCGCGCACTGCCCCCTGCCCGCCGTCGCCGAGACCACGGGCGAGGAACCCAGCAAGATCCGCTATCTGCTGCGTACCTGGACCAACCGCCCCGCGTCCGCCGTCGCCCCTCCCCGCCGGTGCGGCGGTACGGGGGGTTTCTGACCCGCCACCACCGGTCCCCGGTGGATCCACCCCGCCGGCCGCGGTCCGTCGCGATGACATACCCTCACGCGGGGCATACGGCCGCGATCACGCCGGGCGGGTTCGGCGCGGGCGGATCTCGTGCCGCGCCGGTCCGCCGATCCGGTCGCCGCCCCGCCCGGGACGTCCCGTCCGGGCACCGCGGCGCAGGTGAGGAAGACAGAGATGACGGACGAGCCGTGCCCTGTGGCGACCGGCGGTTTCACACCGGGCCCCGAGGATCTGGAATCGGTCCTGGAGTGGTTCCGTCACTATGACCGGCTGGTCCTGAGCGGTGATATCGAGGCCATGGCCGACCAGGCGCTCTTCCCCTTGAACGCGGTCACCGACGACGCGTCGGGCAACGGCTCGGCCCGGACCCGCTCCCGCGAGAGCTTCATCGAGGACATGCGCCGCACCCTGCCCGCCCCGGGCGAGTTCTCCATGGAGCCGGTGCGCACCCCGCACTTCCTGAGCGCCTCACTGGTCTTCGTCGTGACGGAGGGCACGATGACGGTCGGCGGTGGCAGTGTCCAGGTCCGCTACGGCGATCTGCTCGTCCGGCACGGGGGACGGTGGAAGTTCCAGACGATGGCACAGGGCGGCGCGTCCCGCTGACGGCCGCGCGGCCGTCAGCCGGTTCGCTCGGAGAGGCGTTCCAGCAGGCTGACCGCGCGGTCGGTGTCGGCGTACGGGACGAAGAGGTGGTCGTGGTGGAAACCGGCGACGACGTTGCAGCTCAGGCCGGACTCCGCGAGGACGCGGGAGACGGCCGCGGTCAGGCCGACCGCCGCCAGCGCGGAGTGCACCCGCAGGGTGATCCAGCCCGCCACGTAGTCGAACTCCAGCCCCGCCGCCTCCGCTTCCTCCTGCCGCAGGACGAGGGTCAGGCCCTCCGACTCGGCCACGGTGACCACCGGACTGACACCGGAGGGCACACCGCCCCGGGTGGTGGTGAAGACATAGCGGCCCGGATTCCGTTCCGGACGCATACCGCTGAGCAGTTTTCGCAGGTCACTCTCGCCAGTCATGATCGTCATCGTACGGTGCGGGATGCCCGCGGCGCGGAGCCGTACCCAGGAGGGAACCACCCGCTCGGGGGTCGGGTCCCGTCGTCAGAGCGGCGCGGGGCGGGGGTACGAGGGGGGCGGGGTCCGGGGTCCGGGCGAAGGCGCTGACGCGCAGCGGTCCGCCGCTCTCCACGGTGGTGATGACGGGGTTCGTGCCCTCTGAAGGTTGCCCGGCGCCTTCTGCCGCAGGCCGTGGCGGGGCCGGGTGGCGGTACCCCGCTCACTCGCCTGGGCCCCTGGTCAGGGCCTGTTGGCCCAGGTCACAGGTCCACGGTCCATCGCAGGGGGACCACTGGCCCCTCGCGGACGGGTGTGGGGCCGACGATCCTGGACAGGGGATCCGGAATCAGAGGATCCTCATCCGCTCCAGGAGGTGTGCTCCATGACCCGCACCGTCACCGTCGGACTCGACGGCTCACCCGAGAGCCTGGCCGCGGCGGCCTGGGCCGCTCGCGAGGCCGGACTGCGCGGGCTGCCGCTGCGAGTGGTCCATATCTGGGAGCCGGTGCCCTTCCTCCAAGCGCCCCTGCTCGGTGCCGAGGCGGAGGCGGGCTGGGCCGAGAAGCTGCCCCGTACGGCGGCGGAGGAACTGCGCCGCGCCCATCCCGAGCTGGAGATCACGGTCGAGCAGCTCAGCGGACGCCCCGCCGAGCTGCTCCCCGAGGCCGCCGAGGAGGCCGAACTGCTGGTACTGGGCTCCCGTGGCCTCAGCGGAATCGGTGGCTTCCTCGTCGGCTCCGTCGGCCAGGCCGTCATCGCCCGTGCCACCCGGCCGGTCGTCCTCGTACGGGCCGAGGAGATCCCGGAGCGGGAGTGGGCCGAGGGCACCGGGCCCGGGGAGGCAGCCGATGGGCCCGTCGTGCTCGGTCTCGACACCAACGACCCCTATGACGACCTGCTCGCCTTCGCCTTCGAGACCGCCGCCCGCCGGGGAGCGCCCCTGCGGGTCGTCCACGGCTGGAACCTGCCGCCCTACTTCGCCTACGGACTGCCGCCCGACCCCGAACTCGACGCCCGCCTCGCCGACGAGGAGGCCGCGACCCTGCGTGACGTGCTGAAGCCCTGGCGCGAGAAGCACCCCACGGTCGAGGTCTCCGAGGAGTCCCGCCCCGGCAAGGCCGTGGACCAGCTGGTGCGGGCGTCCGAGGAGGCGTCCCTGGTGGTCGTGGGCCGCCGGGTGCGACGGGCGCGGTTCTCCCGTATCGGGTCGGTCGCCCACGCGGTCCTGCACCACGCCTCGTCGCCGGTCGCGGTCGTTCCCCACCCCTGAGGCGGCGCTGAGGGATCGCCGGAGGAACGCTGAGGTGTACCGGGATGTGCCCCCGGGCGGTGGCCCCGGCGGGTGCCCCGGCCGGGGACTGGGCGATGGCGGGCCGTCGTCCCCGGGGACCGGCACCCGGGACAGTCTCCCGGGACCGGCACCCGGGAACGCTGGGACCACTGTCCCCCGTTCCGGACGCGTCAGGGTCCGGAACGGGGGACGGGCGTCGGGGGCGAGCATCCCGGTCCCGCCCCCGACGGGCTTCTCCGGCGGTGGGCAGGGGCCACCCGGCCGGATGGACCCCCGTCCCCCCTCGACCGGGGTGTCCGACCCTTGGGCCTCTCCTGGGGAACAGGCTGGGGCGCGTGTCCCCACCCCTGGGCCCGCGGCCCGGGGGGTGCCCTGGACGGGCCTGGGTGAGTGGCCCCATGTGTCAGGTCCCGCTGTCCGATCCGGGCCCCTCCCGGCGAGGGGCCCCTGGTCCGGGCCCGTTGGCGGGGGCCGGACCCGTCGTCGGTTCAGCCCTGGCTGAAGCGCGTCGCCAGCACCGCCGCCTGGATCCTGCGCTCCACCCCCAGCTTGGCCAGCAGCCGGGAGATGTGGTTCTTCACCGTCTTCTCGGAGAGGAAGAGCCGACGGCCGATCTCCCGGTTGGTCAGGCCCTCGCCCACCAGCCCCAGGATCTCCCGCTCCCGTTCCGACAACTCCCCGAGCTGTGACTCGTCCCGGGCCGGCTCCTGGGCCGTCCGCAGACTGTTCATCAGCCGTGCCGTGGTCGCCGGGTCGAGCAGCGACTGTCCCGAGGCCACCGTGCGGACGGCGGCGACCAGGTCCGAGCCCTTGATCTGCTTCAGTACATAGCCCGCCGCCCCCGCCATGATCGCGTCCAGCAGGGCGTCGTCGTCATCGAACGAGGTGAGCATCAGACAGGACAGCCCCGGCATCCGCGACCGCAGCTCCCGGCAGACGCTGATGCCGTCCCCGTCCGGCAGCCGGATGTCGAGCACGGCCACATCGGGGCGGAGCGCGGGGCCACGGACCAGCGCCTGCTCACCGGAGCCCGCCTCACCGACCACATCGATATCGGGTTCGGAGTCGAGCAGGTCACGCACACCGCGGCGGACCACCTCGTGGTCGTCGAGGAGGAACACCCGGATCGGGCGCTGTGCGGAGAAGGCGGCTGCGGCTGTCATCTGTCGTGCTCCTGGTTCTTCGATGGTGCCTGACAAGGGTGCCCGCCGTTCCGCTCCGGGCGACAGGGGCCGAACGGCCCCAGTGTTCCCGGTGGGTGACGCCGTCTCCACTCCGCCCGCCGTGGCCGCGCCGCGCGCGGTACGGGGCCAGCCTCCCGCCCGTACCGCGCGGCCACGGCGACAGGCCCTAGCCGCGGGCGGGCACGCCGCTGCCGTACGGGGCGTACAGGTCCAGCAGCCGGGTTCGGGCCGACTGGAGCCGGCGGGCGAGGACCGAGCCGACCCAGATGGCGATCTCGTAGCCGAACCACGGGTCGGCCTCGCACATCCTCCGTACCCGCGCCGCGTCGAACTCCAGCGCGCGGACCGGCGTCGTCGCCGAGGCGCCCATCTGCCACACCGATGGCGGATAGAGCCAGGACCAGCCCACCAGCTCCCCGTGGGACAGGGACTCGATCACCGGGGAACGACGGCCCGGGACCCGGATGTCCAGCGTCACCACCCCCGTACGCACCACCCAGAAGTTCTCGATCCGGCCGCTCTCGTCGAAGAGGCGGGTGCCCTGGGGGAAGTTCACCTCGCGGGCGCTCTGCATCAGCTGGTTGCGGTGTTCCGTCGGAAGAGCGCTCAACGTGGTCATGGCCGGGCTCATCGCGGTCCTCGTCTCTCGGTGGGGGTCTCAGCGATCAGCCTCCCCGGGGCCGCGCCACCACGGCAGATGCCGCAGGGGCCGTGCCCGGGGGCCGATCGGCCCTGCCGGACGGCCGGGGCGTCCCAGGCGATACGGTGAGATCAGTTCCTGGCAGGCCGGTCGGGTTGGGAGAGCCTGGGAGGGCTTCATGGATGGGGACGGACAGCGCGCGGGCCGGGCGCCGCGGCTGCGGCTCGACGAGCTCCTCGATGAACTCCAGTCCCGTATCGACGAGGTGCGCGGCACCCGCGACCGGCTGAACGGGCTGCTGGAGGCCGTGATGTCGGTCGGCCGCGAACTGGATCTGCCGCAGGTGCTGCGCGGCATCGTCGAGTCCGCCGTCGTCCTCGTCGACGCCGAGTACGGCGCGCTCGGCGTCATCGGCGACGACGACCGGCTGACCCAGTTCCTCACCGTCGGGGTGGACGAGGAGACCCGGGAACGGATCGGCGCGCCCCCCTCCGGCCATGGCCTCCTCGGTGAGCTGATCCGCCACCCCCAGCCGCTGAAACTGGCGGAACTCTCCCGCCATCCCGCCTCCTCCGGCTTCCCGCCCGGCCATCCGCCGATGCGGTCCTTCCTCGGTGTGCCCGTCCGCGTCCGCGACGAGGTCTTCGGCAACCTCTATCTGACCCAGAAGCGCGAAGGCGGCGAGTTCGACGCCGAGGACGAGGCCGTGCTCTCCACCCTCGCCGTGGCCGCCGGGATCGCCGTCGAGAACGCCCGGCTCTTCGAGGAGGTACGGCTCCGGGAACGCTGGCTCGCGGCGAGCGGCGAGTTCACCAGCGCCCTGCTCTCCGGCGCGGGCGAGAGCCAGGTACTGGGCACGATGGTGGAACGCGCCCGGGAGATCACCGGTTCCGCGCTGGGCGTGGTCTATCTGACGGACCGTGACGGCGCCCTGCGCGGCGCCCTCGCGCGCGGGCACGGCGCCGACGGGCATCTGGACACCCCGCCCGGCGCGGGCACCCTCGCCGCGCTCGCGCTCTCCGAGGGCGCGCCGGTCACCTCGCCCGACATGGCGCGGGACACGGCCGAGGACCGCTGGAGCGGGCTCGGTGCCGCCGTCGCCGTCCCGGTCGGGGAGAAGGGCCGGGTACGAGGGGTGCTGTTGCTCGCCCGGCGCGGCGGGGGCAACCACTTCACCGACACCGAGACTGGCCCGCTCTCCGGCTTCGCCGGACAGGCCGCGCTCGCCCTCGAACTCGCCGACCGGCGCCGCGACGCCGAACAGATGACCCTGCTCGCCGACCGCGACCGGATCGCCCGCGATCTGCACGACCTGGCGATCCAGCGGCTGTTCGCCACCGGGATGACGCTCCAGAGCACCCGGCGTTTCGTGGAGCACCCCGAGGCGACCGAGCGTCTGGTGCGCGCCATCGACGACCTCGACGACACCATCAAGATCATCCGCTCCACCATCTTCGGACTCCGCGAACGCGAGTCGCCCCAGGCCACCCCCGGACTGCGGGTCCGCGCCGTCCGGGCGGTGGAACAAGCCGCGCGCACCCTCGGCTTCGCGCCCGCGCTGCGGATGGAGGGCCTCATCGACACCGACGTGCCGCGTCCCGTCGCCGACGAGGCCGTCGCCGTCCTCGGTGAGGCGCTCACCAACGTGGCCCGCCATGCCCACGCCTCCCGCGCCGAGGTCGCCCTCGCGGTCCGCTCCGGCACCCTCACCGTGGAGATCACCGACGACGGTACGGGACTTCCCACCCCGGCCCCGGCCCGCCGCAGCGGACTGCGCAACCTCGCCGAGCGCGCCGAACGCCTCGGAGGCACCCTGACCCTCTCCGGCGCGGAGCCCCGGGGCACCCGGCTGGAGTGGCGGGTGTCATGCCGCCCGTGTGAGCGGTGAGGGCTGGTCGGGTCTCGTGTCGCGGCAGTGGCCGGTGGGGCTGGGCGGGTGCCGTGCCGTCCGTGTGAGCGGGGACGGCTGGTCGGGTGCCACATCACGCGGGTGAGGGGTGCGGGCCGGGCGGTGATGGGCCGGAGGCCTCTCCTCGCCCCGATGAACGCCGATGGCCGCTGGACCGATGGCGGGGAGAGGGGCCACGGTGGGGTCATGATCCCGATGACCCCATCCGACCTCACCGGCCCCACACCCCTCCGCTCCTGGTACGCCCGCCCCGGGGCCCGAGCCTGGAGCCCGGGTCCCGCCCCCGACTCCGCCGCCATTCGCGCCTTCCACACCACCCTGCCCGGATACGCGCCCACCCCGCTGACCGAACTGCCCTCCCTCGCCGCCGGGCTCGGCGTCGGCAGGGTCTTCGTCAAGGACGAGTCCGACCGGCTCGGGCTGCCCGCCTTCAAGGCGCTCGGGGCGTCCTGGGCCATCCACCGGATCCTCGCCGAGCTGCCCCCGGACACCTCCGTACACCTGGTGACCGCCACCGACGGCAACCACGGTCTGGCCGTGGCCCGGTTCGCCCGGCTGCGCGGACTGACCGCGCACGTCCTCGTCCCCGACGCGGTCCACCCGGCGGCCGTCGACGCCATCGCGGCCGAGGGCGCGGCGGTGACCCGGGTCGACGGCGACTACGACGAGGCCGTGGCCCGCGCCGCCCGCGCGGCCCAAGCGCCCGGGGCCGTCCTGGTGCAGGACACCGGGCTGCCCGGCCATGACCGCGTGCCACGCTGGATCGTCGACGGCTACGCCACCCTCTTCGCGGAGGTGGACGAGCAGCTCGCCGCCGCCGGAGTGCGGGCGCCCGACCTCCTCGCGGTGCCCGTCGGCGTCGGATCGCTGGCTCAGGCGGCCGTCACCCATCTGCGCCGCCGCCCCCACGGGCCCGCGCTGCTCACCGTGGAACCGGAGGCCGCGCCCGCGCTCCTGGCCAGCCTGCGCGCGGGCCGCCGGGTGACGGTCCCGACCTCGCCCACCGCCCTGACCGGTCTCCACTGCGGCACGCCCTCCAGCCTCGCCTGGCCGCTGCTGCGCGAGGGCGTGGACGCGGCGGTCGCCATCACCGAGACCGAGGCGGCGCGGGCCACCCGCGACCTCACCGCGCTCGGAGTTCCGGCCGGTCCCTGCGGGGCGGCGGCGCTCGCGGGGGTGCGGGCGGCGCTGACGGGTGAGGACGCCGCCGGGCGCGCCGCCGCGCTCGGGCTCGACGGGGCGGCGACGGTCGTCCTGCTCTGCACGGAGGGGGCGGCGGCCAATCCCGCGTCCGCCGCGTTCACCGGCTGAGGCCGGGCGTGCGGCGTGGGCCCGGCCTGATGCCGGGCCCACCCTCATGCCCGGGTGCGGGCCGACCGCCCGTGGGTGGACTGGGCCCACTTCCCCTGCTGGGCCCCTCCTGGTGGGCACGGGTTCCGCCGAGGGTGATGGAGGCACGGCGGGGTGGGCCCGGTCGGCCAGGCGTCAGAAGTACTGGCGGGGGGTGAGGCCGACGATGCGGTGGAAGGCCGCGACGAAGGAACTGGCCGAGCCGTAGCCCACACGGCGCGCCACCGCCTCGATGGGCAGCTCCCCCGCCAGCAGCGGCATCGCCGCCTGCATGCGCAGCCGTTCGCGCCACTGGCCGAAGGTGAGCCCGGTCTCGGCGGTGAAGAGGCGGGCCAGGGTGCGGGCGCTGGCGCCGACCTCGGTGCCCCACGACGGGAGGTCGCGCCCGTCGGTGGGGTCGTCGAGGAGGGCTTGGGCGACGGCCCGGGCACGCGGGTCACGGGGTTCCCGTACGGAGACGCTGGTGACCGGCAGTGGTTCCAGGACGTCGAAGACGACGGCTTCGGCGCGCCGCCGCGCCTCGGGCGTCAGGTCGTCCCGTTCCAGGTGGTGGATGAGGGAGCTGAGCAGGGGCCCGACGGCGACGACGGTGGGTTCGTCCCAGGCGTGGGGGCAGCTGGCGGGATCGAGGTAGGGCGTGTGCAGCTCGACGGTGCCCATGGCCCCGGTCGAGTGCGGCAGCCGTGCCGGTATCCACAGGGCCATGGAGGGCGGCAGCAGCCAGGCGCCCTCCGCCGTCCGTACGGCGAGGAGGCCACTGCGGGACCAGGCGAGCTGGTGGACGGGGTGCCGGTGGGCGGGGTACCAGCTCCCCTTGGACAGCGTGAACGTGCCGACCACGATCGCGGTCCCCGGGACGCTGCCGTGCGTGCACAGGTGTCCGTTCTGCGACATGAGTTGGCAGCGTAGCCCGTGGTGGCGGGCCTTGGCCCGCCCTAGCGTCGAAATATGCCAATGAACTGGGCCCATCGACGGCTGTGCTCGTCGAGCTCGTGGGCGAGAAACATGGAGGAGACCTATCTGCCGTGGGTGTTCGAGGGAGTGGATCTCGGTACCGATGTGCTGGAGGTCGGTGCGGGCTACGGGGCTGATCTGAGCACCCTGGTCGCTCGTGCGGACCGGGTGACCGCCGTCGAGATCGACGCGGAGACCGCCGCGCCGCTGGAGCGGGCGTGGGGTGAGCGGGTGCGGGTGCGGGTGCTGACCGAGGACGCGACGGCGCTCTCCGCGCCGGACGGCGTGTTCTCGGCGGTGGTGAGCTGCACGATGCTGCACCATGTGCCGACGGACGAGCTTCAGGACCGGCTCTTCGCGGAGGCGTTCCGGGTGCTGCGCCCGGGTGGGGTACTGGCGGGGTGCGACAGCCTGCCGAGTCTGGGGTTCCGGGTGCTGCATATCGGGTCCGCGATGAACACCCTGGATCCCGGGACGCTCCCCGCCCGGCTGCGGCGGGCGGGGTTCACCGAGGTGAGCGTGGAGCCCTGCCCCCTGCCCCGGATCCGTAGCATCCGCTTCCTGGCGCGGCGCCCCGGAGAGCCGGTGACGGCCTCATGAGGGCCGCCGCTGTCAGCCCGCCGCCCACTCCCGTACCGCGTCCGCCTCCCAGGTGTTGATCACCCGCTCGGGCGGCACTCCCGCGCGTTCGGCGCGGTCGCAGCCGATGAGCTGCCAGTCCAGCTGACCCGGGGCGTGGGCGTCCGTGTCGATCGCGAAGAGGACGCCCGCGTCCAGGGCCGTGGCCAGCAGCCGCATCGGCGGGTCCAGCCGCTCGGGCCGGCTGTTGATCTCGACGGCGGTACGGGAGCCGGCGCACGCCGCGAAGACCTCGTCCGGGTCGAAGCGGGACTCCGGGCGGGTGCCACCGCGTTCCCGCCCGGGGCCGCGCACATGGTGGCGGGGTGCGACCAGCCGTCCCGTACAGTGCCCCAGCACATCGACCAGCGGGTTGCGCACCGCCGCGACCATACGGCGGGTCATCGCGGCGGGCTCCATCCTCAGTTCGGAGTGGACGGAGGCCACCACCAGGTCCAGCTCGGCCAGCAGCTCCGGCTCCTGGTCCAGCGAGCCGTCCGGCAGGATGTCGCACTCGATCCCGGTCAGGAGCCGGAACGGGGCCCACCGCCGGTTGAGTTCCGCCACCACCTCCAGCTGGTGCCGCAGCCGGTCGGCGGTCAGTCCCCGGGCGACCGTCAGCCGGGGGGAGTGGTCGGTGAGCACGGCCCAGCCGTGGCCGAGAGTGATGGCGACCCGTCCCATCTCCTCGATGGGACTGCCGCCGTCGGACCAGTCGGAGTGGAGATGGCAGTCACCGCGCAGCAGCGCCCGCAGCGCCGCGCCTCCCTCCGCGAGCGGCGTGGCCGCCGCCTCGTCCTCCAGCTTCCGCAGATAGCCGGGGACCGCCCCGGCCAGCGCCTCGCGGACCACACCCGCGGTCTTGGGGCCGACCCCCTTGACGCGCTCCAGGCTCCCGTCGGCGGCGCGTTCGGCGATCCCGTCGGGGCCGAGCGGTGCCAGCGCGGTCGCGGCCGTACGGAAGGCACGGATCCGGTAGGTCTCCGCGCGGGAGCGCTCCAGGAGGAACGCGATCCGGTCGAGTGCCTCCAAGGGGTCCATCGCCGCTCCTCCGCCGCTCCTCGGCCTCCCGCGTGCCTCCCGTACCGCTGTCCCCACGCCCCTCTCACCGTAAGCCCGCCCGAGGGGACCGTCTCATCCTCCCGGGACCGGGATCGGGAATCGGCCGGGATCGGGAAGGGGGAACCGGCCGGGCCGGGACCGTGGGCGCGCGCGGGCGACGGTGGCGGGCTTACGGTGAGGGGGCCGGAGAGCGGGAACGGGACGGCGGCCGTCCCTCCCGGGCCCTGACCCGACCCTGGAAGCAGGGATGGCGCCTTGCCCACCACGCGCGCACCGATCGCGGCCGCCGTCGCCGACCTCGTACGACGGCACGGGCGCGATCCCGCCGTCGTCCAGACCATCCGGTCCACCGCCGCCGCGACCATCTCCTACGTCGCCGCCCTCTGGCTGACCAGCGAACCCGTACCGCTCACCGCGCCCCTGACGGCGCTGCTGGTGGTGCAGGTGACCCTCTACTCCACGCTCACCACGGGCATCCGCCGGGTCAACTCGGTCGTGGTGGGCGTGCTCATCGCCATCGCCTTCAGTGCCATCGTCGGGCTCTCCTGGTGGAGTCTGGGCCTGATCATCCTGCTCTCGCTGGTGGTGGGGCGGCTGGTCCGGGTGGACGAGTTCGTGCCCGAGGTCGCCATCAGCGCCATGCTCGTCCTCGGGGTCACCCGGGTGGCCGAATCCGCCTGGGACCGGGTGCTGGAGACACTCATCGGCGCCACGGTCGGGCTGCTGTTCAACATCCTGTTCGTCCCACCGGTCTGGGTGGAGACGGCCGGGGAGTCGATCACCGACCTGGCCCGGCGGATGCGGCATCTGCTGCTCGGCGTCGGGGAGCAGCTCACCGAACCGACCTCGGTGGCCACCGCCGCCGCCCGGCTGCACGAGGCCCGCCGCCTCGATGACGAGGTCGCCGGGGTCGACGGGGCGCTGCGGCAGGCCGAGGACAGCCTCCGGTTCAACCCCCGGGTCCGGGAGGGCCTGCTCAACCGGGTGGTGCTGCGGACCGGCCTCGACACGCTGGAGATCTGCGTCGTCGTCCTGCGGGCCCTGACCCGCACGATGACCGATCTGGCCAAACGGCGGGACGAGCGCGAACCGTTCGTACGGGAGACCGGCCGCGCCCTGGGGGAGTTGCTGGAGCATGTCGCCGACGCCCTCGTCAGTTTCGCGGTCCTGGTCTCCGCGCAGATCAGCGTGAGCGCCGAGGCGGCGGAGCGACGGCTGGCGGCGGAGCTCGCGGCGGCGGCGACCAGCCGGGACCGTGCGGCCGATCTGCTGCTCTCCGACGTCCAGCGCCATCCGGGTGACTGGCAGCTCCATGGCGCGCTGCTCGCGGAGATCGACCGGATCCTGGCAGAGCTGGACCCGGAGCACCGCTCACGGCGGCTGATGGAGGAGCTGGACCGCCGGGGCCGGGAGGAGCGGGAGAAACACCCCCGGGTCTCCGCCGCCCGCCAGTGGCTGGGGGACCGGTGGAACGCCACGCGGGTCCGGCGGGGCTGAGCGGCGGGCTGGACCGGGTTCCGCCGGGGGATCGGTGCCGGGCCGGGCTTGGCGGATCGGCGCCCGGTGCTCCTCGGGGGATCCGTGCCCGGTTCACCTCGGCGGAACCGTATGCCGGGTACTCCTCGGGGCCCGCTCCCGGTTCACCTCGGAGGCCCGCTCCCGGTGCTCCACGCGGGATCTGTGCCCGGTTTATCCGCTTGCTCCCTCGGGTACTCGTGGGCGGCGCGAGGTCCGTCCCGCCCGGGACCGGCCACCGACGGGCCGGGAGGCGGGCATGGGCCGGGGCGAGGCCACCGTGACGACCCGGGTCCCCGCGCGGCTGGACCGGCTGCCCTGGTCCCGCTGGCACTGGATGATCGTCATCGGCCTGGGGACGGTCTGGATCCTGGACGGCCTGGAGGTGACGGTCGTTGGTTCCATCGCCAGCCGCATCTCCGAGGAGGGCAGCGGGCTGGAGATCACCGACGCCCAGGTCACGGGTGTCGCGGCGGCCCTGTACGTGGCCGGGGCCTGCTCCGGCGCGCTGTTCTTCGGCCGGCTCACCGACCGCTACGGCCGCAAGAAGCTCTTCCTCGTCACCCTGTCGGTCTATCTGGCCGCCACCGCCCTGACCGCCTTCTCCTTCACCGCCTGGTGGTTCTTCCTCTTCCGCTTCCTCACGGGCTTCGGTATCGGGGGCGAGTACGCGGCCATCAACTCCGCCATCGACGAACTGATCCCCAGCAGATTCCGGGGCCGGGTCGACCTGATCATCAACGGGAGCTTCTGGCTCGGCGCCATGGGCGGCGCCCTGCTCTCCGTGCTGGCGCTCGACACCGGGCTCTTCCCCAAGGACGTCGGCTGGCGGCTCACCTTCGCCCTGGGAGTCATCCTCGGACTGGCCATCCTGCTGGTACGCCGCCATGTGCCGGAGAGCCCCCGGTGGATGCTCGTCCACGGCCGCGCCCCGGCCGCCGAACGCCTGGTCGACGAGGTCGAGGAGAAGATCGAACGGGAGACCGGCCGCCCGCTGCCCGAGGCCACCACCGAGATCACCATCCGTCAGCGCGGCACCCTCACCTTCCGCGAGATCGCCCGGACCGTCTTCCGCGTCTATCCGCGCCGCGCCACCCTCGGCTTCGCGCTCTTCATCGGCCAGGCGTTCCTCTACAACGCGATCACCTTCGGCTTCGGCTCCATCCTGGTGACGTTCTTCGAGGTCCCCAGCGGTGCGACCGGCTACTACTTCGCCGTGATCGCCTTCGGCAACTTCCTGGGCCCGCTGCTGCTCGGCCACCTCTTCGACACCTGGGGGCGGCGCCCGATGATCGCGGGCACCTACCTCCTGTCCGGAGTGCTGCTCTTCGCCACCGCCGGGCTCTTCGGCGCGGGCGTGCTGACCGCCGTCACCATGACACTCTGCTGGACCGGGGTGCTCTTCTTCGCCTCCGCCGGGGCCAGTTCCGCCTATCTCACCGTCAGCGAGATCTTCCCGATGGAGACCCGGGCGATGTCCATCGCCTTCTTCTACGCCGTCGGCACGGCGGCGGGCGGGATCTCCGGGCCCCTGGTCTTCGCCGGGCTCACCGGGAGCGGGGTCGTCGCCGACGCGGTGATCGCCTTCTGCGTCGGCGCGGCGCTGATGGTCGCGGCGGGTCTGGTCGCCCTCTTCTTCGCGGTCGCCGCCGAGGGGCGCTCCCTGGAGTCCATCGCCACCCCGCTCTCCGCACTGCCCGTCGAGGGGAGGGGCGATCCCGGAACGGGAGGAAGCGCGGCAACCGGGAGGAGGCATGAGTGACAGGAGGCGCGGGACCGACGGGCGCGGCGGAGCGCGCCGAGGTCGGCGGATGGCGCACGACCGGCCGTGGGCGGGTACGGAGGACACCGGACGAGAACGGGCACGCCGAACCCGTACCAGAACGAGCCGCGCCGTACGGGCGTGCGAAGAGAACCCGCCGGACGGCCGGACGCGGGCCGTGCGCGCGGACCGGCACGGACCGCCCGGTGGCCGGGGCCGGCCCGCCCCCGGCCGGGACGGGGACCCCGCCGGGGATGTCCTGCTCGTCGTCTCCGAGCTGGTCACCAACGCGTGTCTGCACGCGGGCGGTCCGACCGGGCTGGTACTGCGGCAGCTCTCCGACGGCGTACGGGTCGAGGTCGCCGACCGGAGCCCCGAACCTCCCCGGGTACGGGCCCGGGACGCCGGACGCCCCGGAGGGCACGGGCTGGTCGTCCTGGAGCGGCTCGCGCGGAGCTGGGGCTGGGCGCCGACGGCGGACGGCAAGGCGGTCTGGGCCGAACTTCCCTTCTGGCGAGGCCCGTAGCGCTTCGACGGATTCCGAGCCGGTTCTGATCCGGCCGGTCCCGTTCGGATACAGGGGGTTCCAGGCGGATACGGCGGGTCCCGTTCGGATTCCCCTTCCGATTCTCCTTCCGATTCTCCTTCCGATTGGGGGGACCACGGCTGATCCGTCCGGTCCCGCTTCTGATACGGCGAGTTCCCGGGCCGATACGGCCCGGGCCAGCGATAACGGTCCCGTTCAAGCCCACCGCTCATACCGCCGTCCGGCGGGAGCCGGACGGCACGCCCCGGGGCGGATACCGGCGGGCGCGCAACCACGGGCGCGCTCCCCGAGGTTTGAGGGGGGCGATCACGTCGAAGGGGACGAGGAGGAAGGAAGGTGATCGCATGGGGTGTGCCGGGGCGAGCGCCGGGCATTCTGCGCTGTTCAGGGTGTCGCACCGACGGCGCCGTGCCAGAGTGGACCCGTGGCAGCGGCCGTCCACGGCGCCGCGTTCCACCGCCCCAACCAGCCACCTTCCCCGTTCACGCAGCGCGGCGCCGTCACCCGGCGCCGTCCGTCATGAGAGGTGAGGTCAGCGATGGACGCCCCCGACCCCGGCGCCGCCCCGGGATCACCCGCCCGCCCGGTGCCCCCGCCCTCCGCCCATCTGAGTGAGGAGGGGTTACGCAAGCTGCTGGCCGGGCTCACCGCCGTACGCGACGGCGATCTCTCGGTACGGCTGCCCGACGAGGCCGAGGGACTGCTCGGGGAGATCGCGACCGTCTACAACGGCATGGTCGAACAACTCTCCCTGGTCACCTCCGAGGTGACCAGGGTCGCCCGTGAGGTCGGCGGCCAGGGTCTGCTCGGCGCCCATGCCCGCGAGCCCCGGGTCAGCGGGGTGTGGCAGGAGCTGACCACCGGGGTCAACACCATGGCGGACAATCTGACCAACCAGGTACGCAGCATCGCACAGGTGGCCACGGCCGTCGCCCGGGGCGACCTCACCCAGAAGATCAGGGTCGACGCCCGGGGCGAGATCCTGGAACTCAAGGAGACCATCAACACGATGGTCGACCGGCTCTCCTCCTTCGCCGAAGAGGTCACCCGCGTCGCCCGTGAGGTCGGCACCGAGGGAAAACTCGGCGGCCAGGCCCGGGTCCGGGGTGTCTCCGGCACCTGGAAGGACCTCACCGACAACGTCAACTTCATGGCGGACAACCTGACCAACCAGGTCCGCAATATCGCCCAGGTCACCACCGCGGTCGCCCGGGGCGACCTCACCCGCAAGATCGACGTCTCGGCGCGCGGGGAGATCCTGGAACTCAAGACCACCATCAACACCATGGTCGACCAGCTCTCGTCCTTCGCCGCCGAGGTGACCCGGGTGGCGCGCGAGGTCGGCAGCGAAGGCAGGCTCGGCGGCCAGGCCGAGGTCGCGGGCGTCTCCGGCACCTGGAAACGGCTCACCGAGAACGTCAACGAACTCGCCGGGAACCTGACCCGCCAGGTCCGCGCCATCGCCGAGGTCACCAGCGCCGTCGCCGAGGGCGATCTGACCCGCTCCATCACCGTGGAGGCCCCCGGCGAGGTCGGCGACCTCAAGGACAACATCAACGCGATGGTCGAGTCCCTGCGCGTCACCATCCGCGCCAACGAGGAACAGGACTGGCTCAAGACCAACGTCGCCCGGGTCTCCAGCCTGATGCAGAGCACCCGCAGCCTCGCCGCCATCGCCGACCTCATCATGGACGAGGTACCCCCGCTGGTCCGCGCCCAGTACGGCGGCTTCTTCCTCACCCAGGAAGGCTCACGCGGCCCCGAACTGGTCATGACCGCCGGATACGGCAACCCCGACGACCCGGAGGCGGGCCCCAGACGGTTCCTCTTCGGCCAGTCACTCGTCGGCCAGGCCGCGCGCAGCCGCCGCACCATCGCCGTCGACGACCTCCCGCCCGGCTACGCCACCATCGAGTCCGGGGCGGGCGCCCTCGACCCCTGCGCCCTGGTGGTCCTGCCGATCGTGGTGGAAGGGCAGGTGCTCGCCGTCGTGGAACTGGCGGCGCTGCGCCCCTTCACCCCCATCCACCGCGACTTCCTCGACCAGTTCATCGAGACCGCCGGGGTCAACCTCAGCTCACTGACCGCCAACCTCCGCACCGACGAACTGCTGGAGCGCTCCCAGCGGCTGACCGCCGAACTCAGCGCCCGCTCCAAAGAACTCCAGGCCCGGCAGGAGGAACTCCAGCGCTCCAACGCCGCCTACCGGGAGAAGGCGGCCCTGCTCGCCGACCGCAACCGCGACATCGAGCGCAAGAACCTGGAGATCGAACAGGCCCGCCAGGAACTGGAGGAACGCGCCCAGCAGCTCTCCCGCACCTCCATGTACAAGTCCGAGTTCCTCGCCAACATGAGCCACGAACTGCGGACCCCGCTCAACAGCCTCCTCATCCTCGCCCAGCTGCTGGCCCAGAACCTGGAGGGCAACCTCACCGAGAAACAGGTCGACTACGCCGAGGTCATCCACTCGGCGGGCTCCGATCTGCTCCAGCTGATCAACGACATCCTGGACCTGTCCAAGGTCGAGGCCGGGAAGATGGACGTCCACCCCGAACCGTTCGCGCTGCGCCAGCTCCTGGACTCGGTGGAGGCCACCTTCCGGCCCGTGGCCAGCGAACGCGCCCTGGAGTTCCAGGTCGTGGCCGCGCCCGGGATCCCCACCGGCCTGACCACCGACGAGGCCCGGCTCCGCCAGGTGCTGGGCAACCTCCTCTCCAACGCGCTCAAGTTCACCGAACGCGGCCGGGTCGAACTGTGCGTGGAGCGCGCAGCCCCCGCCGAACTCCCCGCCGCCCTGCGGGAGGCCGGACCCGTCCTCGCCTTCCGGGTCATCGACACCGGCATCGGCATCCCCGCCAACCGGATCCAGAGCGTCTTCGGCGCCTTCCAGCAGGGCGACGGCACCACCTCCCGCCGCTACGGCGGCACCGGCCTCGGCCTCTCCATCAGCCGCGAGGTCGCCCACCTCCTCGGCGGCACCATCACCGCCGAGTCCGCCCTCGGCGAGGGCAGCCGCTTCACCCTCCATCTGCCGCTGCGCGCCCTGCCCGCACCCCGCCAGAGCGCCGAGACCGAGACCCCCGAACACCCCTCGGCCGACCCCGCCGAGCCCGCGCGCGGCCGTACGGTCCTCGTCGTGGACGACGACACCCGCAATGTCTTCGCCCTCACCGAGGTACTGGAGAACGAGGGCCTGACCGTCCTCCAGGCCGCCAGCGGCCAGGCGGGCATCGACCTTCTCCAGGCCCACGGCGAGGTCGATCTCATTGTGATGGACGTGATGATGGCCGGGATGGACGGCCTCGCCGCGATGGCCGCCATCCGCGAACTCGAACCCTTCGCCGAGGTCCCGATCATCGTCGTCACCGCCAAGGCCATGCCCGGCGACCGCGCCGACGCGCTCTCCGCCGGTGCGAACGAGTACGTGGCCAAACCGGTCGACACGGATGTCCTGCTGGCCAAGATCCGGGCCTTGCTCACGGGTGCGGACTGAGCCCCTGCCGTGTGAGGCCCCCGAGCCCCCTCGTCCGCCGATCGCGCCGGGCTACTCGCTCACGCGGATGGCGATCAGGCTGGTGTCGTCGTCGGTGTCGCCGGTCGCCGCGCCGAGGAGGTGGTCGACCTGTTCGTCGACGGCGAAGCCGCTGAGCTCCTCGGCGCGGCGCAGGAGTGCCGACAGGCCCTCGTCCAGGGCGACATGGCGGCGTTCGATCAGCCCGTCGGTGTAGAGCAGCAGGGTGTCGCCCGGCTTCAGCGGGGTCGTCGTCTCCCGGTAGGCCGTGTCCGGGACCGCCCCCAGCAGGATGTCCCGGGGTGGGTCCAGCAGGGTCGCGCGGCCCTCGCGGAGCAGCAGGAGGGGGAGATGGCCCGCGCTGGCCCAGCGCAGGGTGCGGTCGGCCGGGTCGTAGAGGGCACAGACGGCGGTGGCGGTGGGGTGGCCGGGGGTGTGGAGGGTCACCTCGTTGAGCCAGCGCATCAGGGTGCCGGGGGTGCGGCCGGTGAAGGCGAGCCCCCGCAGGGCGTTGCGCAGGGCGACCATGCCCGTGGCGGAGTCGATGCCGTGGCCCGCGATGTCGCCCACCGCCACCAGTACCGAACCGCCCGGCAGCGGCAGCACGTCGTACCAGTCCCCGCCGACCCGGTACTCCTGCACGGCGGGCCGGTAGCGCGCGGTGGCCGTCAGACCCGGCAGCGACTGGAGCGCGGGCACCTCCGGCACGATCGCCTGCTGGAGCTGGAGGGCGAGCCGGTGGCGCATCGCCGCGCGTGCCTGGACGGCGGTCAGATGGTCGAAGGTGGCCGACAGCGCCACCTCCGTGTGGTAGTCGGCGGAGACATCCTGGTACACACCGGTGACGCCGATCAGGACACCCTCCGCGAGCAGGGGCTCGGCGGTGATCCGTACATGCTTGGGGCGGCCCTCGTCGCGGAGCAGCCGCACGACGGCCGCCGCGCCCTGCTGGTGTTCCGTCAGGCTCCGCAGCAGCGCGGCGAGATCCCCGGCGTCACCCGGGTGGACCCGGTGGCGTAAGCCCATCAGCGGCACCGGGGGTTCGCTCTGGGCCACCCCGAGGATCCCGTACGCCTGATGGCTCCAGGCGGAGGACCCGGTCAGCAGACTGTCCTCGAACCAGGCCACTCCCTGGAGCCGGGCCACGGCCCGTACCGCGGTGGTGGAGCGGTCGCTGCTGGTGTGCCAGAGCAGCACCGTGCGGCGCGTGCCCACCGGCACCGCTCGTACATCGAGCAGCGGTACGGGGGAACGGGAGTCGCGTTCACCGGGCAACCGGGCCGCCCGCGCGGTCGACGCGCTCTGCCGGGCGCCGTCGGCGAGCCGGGCCAGATCGCCGTGGACCAGGGGGAAGAGCCGGTTCAGGGGCTGCCCGGCGGCGTCCGGCGCCACGCCGAGGGCCTCGGCGCCCGCCCGGTTGAGATGCTCGACCACGGGCACCGGGCCCTCGTGGTCCAGGGCCAGCGCCGGATGTGCCATCGCGTCGAGCAGATCGTCGAGCGCGGGCAGCAGCGAGGGCTCGGCCCGTACCGCCGTCAGCACCCGTGCCGCCACCGCGACCAGGTCCAGCAGCGCCCGGCGCACCGAGGGGTCGAGCTCGGTCCGGTCCGGCCAGACCGCGAGCGCCACCCCCACGGTCCGTCCGCGCAGCCGCAGCGGGAGCAGCGCCCGGGCCGCGTCCGGCCCCGGACCCGGTAGTACCTGGCCGGCCGGTGGCCCCGACGGCAGCCAGACCGGGGTGCCCTCGACCAGCGGTGGCCGGAACGGCGCGGGCGGCGCGGGCGGGATCCACCGCCACTGCGCCGACTCCGTCGCGCTCACCCCCGCGTGCCCCATGAGCTGGAGGCAGTCGGACTCGGTGCGCCGCCACAGCCACAGGCCCCGCACCCCGAGCGGGGCGAGGCCGCCGCGCAGCAGCGT
>NZ_JBHVHF010000050.1:0-34497 GCF_042800315.1 Streptomyces sp. NPDC057638 | reverse complement strand
CCCCCGAGGACTGGGGAGGGGCACCGGGCCTTTCGTTGTGCGCGGGGGCCGGTGCGTGAGTACGGGAACGGGGTGGCCGGTGAGTACGGGAGCGGGTACGAGAGCGGGTACGGCGACCTGGCTTGGTGCCCATTCGCCCGCCCGGCTTCACCCCGGGCGGCGGAGACTGGCAGGATCAAGGGGAGTCTCAGAGCCGGAACAGCGGGGAGCCGACCATGACCGAGCCGAATCCGTACCGGGCGGACGGGGAGCCCGAGTACCACTGGGGCCCCGAGCAGACCGCCCCCTATCCCCAGTCCAGCGGGGCCGGCGCGGGCCCCAGCTACGGCTACCCCCCGGTGGGCGGCCCGCTGGCCCCGGTGCCCGGCGGGGCCCTGACGCCCGCGCACCCGCCGATGGGCGCCATGCCGCTGGTCACCATCGGTGACATCAGCGTGGTGCAGGACGCGGTGATCACCCCGGCCGGGACGCTGCCGCTCAAGGGCGCGGTCTGGAACGCCACCGACATGTCGCGTACGGAGGAGAAGATCCCCACCTACGCCATCGTGCTGGCGGTCGTCTTCGCCGCCGCCTGCCTGCTGGGGCTGCTCTTCCTGCTGATCAAGGAGAAGAAGACCACGGGCTTCATCCAGGTCTCGGTCACCAGCGGCGGTGTCCACCACGCGACCCTGATCCCGGCCCAGGACCCCTACGCGTTCCAGGCGATCATGGGCCAGGTCACCTACGCCCGTTCGCTCAGCGTCCAGTGACGGCGGCGGACCGGGCCCGGTAGGTCGCCCGGATCAGCGCGCCAGCTCCCCGGCCTCGTCCAGGAACTCCAGCAGCCGGTGGGTGATCTCCTCCGGCCGCTCCAGGCCGGGGAGGTGCCCCGCCCAGGGCAACTCCTCATGACGGGCGCCGGGCAGCAGCACGGCCAGCCGCTCGGCCGTCGCGCGGAAGTCGGGCACGTCATGGGCGCCGGTGAGGACGAGCGCGGGGGCGGTGACCGCCGTCAGCGCGTCGAAGTCGAACTCGTTGCCGTCGTCGGTGCCGTCGTCGGCGCTGTCCCCGGTGCCGTCCCCGGTGCCGTCCTGCGTGCCGTCGTCACCGGAGCCGAGGCCGGTGGCGGGCTCCGGCGGGTCCTGCGGCCCGTCCTCCCCTACGGTGCCTTCCCGCATGCTCTCCCGCTCGGCGGCGAGCTGGAGCTCGAAGGCGTGGTACTGCATCTCCCGGACGAACTCCCGGGTGGCCTCGGTGGCCTCCGGGCCGAGCCAGAAGCGGGCGTTGAGTTCGGTGGCCCCCTTGATGTCCTCCTGCTCGAAGAAGACGTCCTCCGCGTCGTCGAAGGCGGCCAGCTCCGGGCTGAGCCGTGGGCCGGGTGGCGGCCCCGAGCAGAGCAGCGCCAGCGCCGCCACCCGGTGCGGCACCCGCGCGGCGACCTCCAGGGCGACCCGGCCCCCGTGCGAGGCGCCGATGAGTGTGACCCGGTCGGCGCCGATCCCGTCCAGCAGGGCGAGCACATCGTCGGCGTCGCTGTGCGGGGCCATGGTCGCGGGCGTACCGCCGTACCCGCGGAAGTCACAGCGGACGACGCGGTATCCGGCCGAGACGAGCGCGCGCCACTGGGGATCCCACATCCGGCGGTCGCAGACGGTGGAGTGGAGCAGCACGAGGGTGGGGCCGCTGCCGGCGATGTCGTTGTCGAGGGTCACGACCCGAGCCTATGCCCGCCCGTACCGGGCTGCGCCAGAAATTTCACTGATGATTCCTCACACCCTCACTCCGCGCGTCGGCTAGAGCCGCTTGAGCTGCCAGAGGCGCCAGAGGCCCGTGCCGTCGGTCAGATACTGGGAGCCACCGATCTGCCGCGTACTGAGCACATAGTCCTTCCGCTGCCACAGCGGCACCAGCGGCACATCCCTGGCCACCCGCTGCTGGATCGCCGTGAAGTCCCGGGCCGTGCGCGAGCGCACATCCTCCCGCTGGGTGGCGGCGATCAGCTTCTCCACGGCCGCGCTGCGGTACCCGTTGCGCAGCGTGGAGTGCCGGCTGACCAGCGGCTGGGTGAAGCTGTCCGGGTCGGGGAAGTCGGGTATCCAGCCCAGGGTGAAGGCGTCGTACTCGCCGCGCGCGTAACCCTGTTGGAAGTCCGTCCACGCCTTCGCCCGTACGGTCACCCGGAACAGACCGTCCGCCTCCAGCTGGCGCTTCAGCTCGGCGGCCTCCAGCGCGGGCCCGCTGTCGGCGCGGTGCGCCAGGGTGAAGGGGACCGGTGTCTCCACGCCCGCCCGTTCCAGCAGCTCCCGGGCGACGGCGGCGCTCGGCAGCGGATACTGGTCGAGGAAGGGATTGCTGTGCGCCAGCACCCCCTTGGGGATCAGCGAGTACAGCGGCTGGACGGTGGAGTGGTGCACCCCGCCCGCCAGCCGCCCCCGGTCGACCAGCGCCGCGACCGCCCGGCGCACCGGGGCCCGCTTGAGCGGCGAGCCGGGCCGGACATTGAAGACGAGCATCCGGATCTCGGCGCTCTGGGCCTCGGTCACCCGCAGCCCGGCGTCGGCCAGATCGAGCCCGGCGATCACCGCGGCGGGGAGCTGGCGATGGCTCACATGCAGCTGCCCCGTCCGCCACGCCGTCGCCAGCCGCTCCGCCCCCGCGTAGTAGCGCACCACCACCGGGGCCTCGGGCTTCCTCGCCGCGCCCCGGTACGTCGGATTGGGCACCAGCCGGGCGTGCGCCCCCGCCACGTACTCCTTCAGCCGGAACGGCCCCGAACCGTCGGCGGCGGGATCGTCCCGGAGCCGCCGGGCCGAGTAACGGGTACGGTCCACGATCGACCCGGCGCCGGTGGCCAGTTTCTGCGGAAACGTGGCATCCCCCGTACTGAGCTGGAAACGGACCGTCCGGCCCGTCGCGGTGACGCTCGCGAGCGTCGCGAAGAGCGGCGCGGGACCGACCTCGGACCGGATGGTGCGCAGCCGGCTGATGGAGAACTCCACATCCTCGGCGGTCACCTCACGACCGCTGGGAAAGCGGAGGCCGTCGCGGAGCTCACACACATAGGTGCGCAGCTCGGTACCGGTGAAACCGCAGGAGCGGGCGGCGTCGGGGACAGGGGTGGCGGTGCCGGGGCGGATGGTGAGCAAGGTCTGGTAGATGTTGCCGAACATGGCCCAGGAACCGACGTCATAGGCCCCCGCCGGGTCCAGCGAGGTGACCACGTCGGTGGTGCCGACGGTGATCGGGGCCTCGTTCCGGCGCTCGGCGGGGAGCAGCAGCCAGGCGCCGACGGCCGCCGCCGCGATCGTGGCCACGACGAGCGAGACGAGTAAGACGCGCGGACGGATCGATCTCATGGGAGGCCCCTCCTGCCCCGGCCGCCGCGCGGGGTCGCGGACACCCCATCACAGGGGGCGCCCCCCAGTCCGGAGAATCCTTCCTCCGCCGTGAACCTTTACCTTGGCTTGCCGCGGGCGGGGCGCGGGCTCGTGTGGGTGCGCCGCTTGTCTAGGGGCCCACCCACGTGGCGTCGCCTACCGGTTGGGCGAAGCGTTCCCGGTGCCCCCCGTTCCGTGCTCGCGCGGTCGGCAGGGCGTACGCGTCGCCGCCTGGCGCCACCACCGCAAGCCACGGCATGGGGCGGGTTCGAGACCGAAGAACGCCCCGCACCGCGCGCACCAGGGCAGCCCGTTCTCAGGGTCGGTGGCGCAGGGATTCGCGCAGCGGGGGCATTCCACGGGACCTACTCTCAGGCACTCAGGTCGTACTCTCCGGCCTTCACGGCGGCGGTCAGATCTGTCCACTGCGCCGCCGTCATCGTGACGATGGTGTCCGGCTGGTCGCTGTCACGCAACGCGACGACACCAGGGATGTTGATGGCGACCTCGGGGCAGTTGTCCACGCGGGCGTCCCGGCAGGCAGCGGTTTTGACGAAGGCGAATTCCCTCTCGTGTGTCATCGTGCGATCCTCTCGGCGGAGGCGGGGAGGTGGTCCCCGCAACGGTCTCTAACGGCCTGTCTGCTCGCTCCAGACAACCTCACGGTCACGCACGGCGGTACCGTGGAGCCCGGCACCCGGGCATAAAAGCGATAAACGGCCTCTTCAGCGCGAGGAGTTGACCATCCGTGGCGACCCGCGAACCGAACGAACACCTGGAACGCTTGCACCGCGAGGCGGGGTGGACCCATCGCCAGTTCGCGCAAGCGGTCAACCGGCTCGGTACCGAGCGAGGGACCCCGACCAGGTACCAGCAGCCCTCGGTGCACCAATGGCTGAGCGGGCAGATGCCCAGGGAGTCGACGCGCCCACTGGTTCTGGAAGCCTTGGCGCGAAAGCTGGGGCGGCCCATCACGCATTCCGCAGCCGGGTTTCCCTCATCTGGCGATCAGTCGGGAAACACCGGCACCGTGGTGGACACCCTCATCGATCTCGGGGTCGCGGACATGCTGCCCGGACGGCGTAGCGCCATCGGCACCATGAGCCTCTTCTCTGTCGCCCTGGCAATCCCGGACTGGCCGGATGTCATAGGGCGAATGGAATCCGTTCAGCCTGGCGTGACACGGCGTATTGGAATGCCCGACGTCGACCTGGTCACCGACATGACAGAGCAGTTGAATGCCATCTACAACAAGCGTGGCGGTCGAATCTCCCGCCCGCTAGCGGCGACGTTTCTCGCCAATACCGCCGCCCCCCAGCTCCGGGCAGATGCTTCGGAGGAAGTCCGCAAGGCCATGCAGACGGCCGTCGCATTCCTGTGCTATATCACCGGCTGGATGGCCGTGGATGAAGGGCTTCACGGTCTCGCACAGAAGTACTACACCAAGGGGTTGGAATTGGCGGGCGCGAGCAGCGACTACCTCACGTACTGTCATGTACTCCGAGGAATGTCGGTCCAGGCGGCGGACCTAGGCCATGGCACTTCCGCTTCCCGCCTTGCCGACGCGGCGGCTTCCGCGGCTCCTCTGACCGGACCGCTTATGCGTGCCTTCATGGCGGGACAGCAAGCGCACAGCTCCGCCCTTTCAGGCGACCGCCCGGCAGCCTTGCACAGCATCACAGAGACAGAAAGAGCGCTGGACGCAGCCGGTAGCGGGAAAACCCAATTAGGGGGATACACTCCAGCGACTCTGGCCTACCACACCGCACAGGTCCGCTACTCGCTGGGAGATGTGAAAGGCAGCGTGGAATCCCTTGAGGCGCACTTTCAGCTAAGAGCCCCGACCGATTCCCGAGTCACCGAACTACGCTTCCGCTCCATGCTGGCGGAAAGGCAGCTGGAGCTAGGCCATCTGGAATTAGCCTGCGCCACCTGGTCCCAGGTGCTCGAAAAGCACCCCGGACTGCAATCAGGGGCCGTGGATGGCTTCGTCACCGATATCACCCGCCGTCTTCGCCCCTACCGGTCCAGCCCAGTCGCGCGGGAGGTCTACGAAAGGGCTCTCCTCAGCATCCGGCGCTGAACAAGGCCCCGGGTCAGCGCGTGGCGAGGTGGACGATCGTGATGTCGGAGGAGGCGCCGACGCGGACCGGTGGGCCCCAGGCGCCCGCGCCCCGCGACACATAGAGCTGGGTGTCGCCGTAGCGCTCCATGCCCTCCACGGTCGGGTTGGCGAGTTCCGCGAGGTAGCGGCCGGGCCAGAGCTGGCCGCCGTGGGTGTGGCCGGAGAGCTGGAGGTCGACGCCGTGGGCGACGGCGTCGTGGATGACGACGGGCTGGTGGGCCAGGAGGACCGACGCCCGGGCGCGGTCGCGGTCGCCGAGGGCGCGGGCGAAGTCGGGGCCGTCGCCCGTGGCCTCGCCCTCCGGGTCGTTGACCCCGGCGAGGTCGAAGCCCGCCGCGATCTCCACCCGTTCGTTGACCAGCGGCCGCACGCCGAGTTCGCGGACGTGGTCGACCCACTCGTCGGCCCCCGAGTAGTACTCGTGGTTCCCGGTGACGAAGAAGGACCCGTGGCGCGCTTCGAGCCCGGCCAGCGGTTCGGCCGCGGTCCCGAGGTCGGCCACACTGCCGTCGACCATGTCGCCGACGATCGCGACGAGGTCGGGCTGGGCGGAGTTGATGGTGTCCACGATCCGCTGGGTGTGGCCCCGGCCGAGGATGGGCCCGAGGTGGATATCGCTGACGACGGCGATCCGCAGACCGTGCGCCGAGCGCGGCAGTTTCGCCAGCGGTACGGTGATCCGCTTGAGCCGGGGCCCGCGCAGCACGGAGTGGGTTCCGTATCCGACGGTGGCCAGCGCGCCCACGGCCGCGCCCGCGCCGACGGTCCGGGCCACGAAGACGCGCCGTGAGAGCTGCGGGTTCCCCCGTCCGGCGCGCGCCGTGTCCTCCGCCCCGGTCCCGGTCGTACGGTCTCCTGGCGTGGATGCGCCCGCGGGGGCGGTCCCGGGGGTTACGGTCGGATCGGCCGGGCCGGTGGTCGGCTCCGGGTTGACGGACACCGTCTCGGCGGCGACGCCGGACGCGGCCGGTACGGCGGTGAGCGCGGCCGGGTTCAGGGTGCTGGAGGCAGGGGTGGCGGTGCGGACACTTCCCTCGGCGTGGACGCCTCCCCCGGCCGGGGCCGGGGCGGGGTCCGGGCTCGCGGCCGGGTTCCCCTGCGCGGCGGCCGGTGCCGGGGTCGGTGCCGGTTCCTGTGTCGGTGCCGGTTCCGGTGTCGGTGTCGGTGCCCGTTCCTGTGTCGGTGCCGGGGTCACCAGCCTTCCGCCGCGCCGTCCCCAGCGCAGCCATCCCGCCCGTACCGCCTCTCCGGCGAGGAGCCAGAGCACGAGATACAGCAGCACCGCCAGCCAGAGGAATCCCGGCCAGGCGAGCACCTGTTCCAGCCAGAACGGCGCGCCCGCGCGGCCGGAGGTCAGGGCCGCGACGGAGAGCGCGGGCAGGACGCACAGGGCGATGGCGCCCGCGCGGCGCAGGGGTGAGCCGGGGTGGGTGGTGTCGTGGAAGAGCCGCCGCCAGACATACCAGTGCGCGCCCGCGAGCAGCGCGATCACCGCCACGACCCCCAGCAGCGCGACCACGATCACAGACAGCTCCCCTCGGCTCGGCCCCTCGGGGCCGCTCTCCCGACCGCTCAGTCCTCCGAGCGGCGCCAGGCACGGACGGCGCGCAACCCGATGGCACCGACGACCGTCCCCAGGATCAGGGAGGTCACGGCGAGCACCAGGTGAACCCAGAAGTAGCCGGTGGGTTCGCCGTCGTCGAAGGCGAGTCCGCTGCCGTCCTCCCACAGGTTCTTGATGAAGGTGACCCAGATGACCCAGCTCCACGCGCCGAAGGCGAGCAGGAACCAGGAGGCGGGGCGGCTGAGCTTCATCACCCCAGTATCGGGGGCGGCCTCCGGGTCGCTCCTCCGGGGTGGGCTGTCCTGGCGGCCTTCCCGGCGAGTCAGTGGACCGATAAGCATATTTTCAGTTCCAGGCGGTACTTTCTCGTCCGTGTCTGCCCTGAAGAACGCCGCCCAGAAGACCGCCCTGACGGTCACCGCCGCGTCGCTGCTGCCGCTGGTCGCCCTGACCCCCGCCGTCGCGAACACCCATGACGCCACGGCGAAGACCACGGCCCCCGCGCAGCCGGTCCCCCCGGCCGTGATGTCCACCGTCGGCGGTCCCCGGCTGGGGAAGGCGGGCACCCAGGTCAGCCTGGGCGCGGGCGCGCCCGTGCTGCCCAAGGACGTCACCGGGCGGTCATGGATCGTCGCCGACGCGGAGAGCGGTGAGGTGCTCGCCTCGCACAACGCGCACTGGCGGCTGCCCCCGGCCTCCACCCTGAAGATGCTCTTCGCCGACACCCTGCTGACCAAGATCCCCAAGACCGCCACCCATAAGGTCACCGCCGCCGACCTCGCGGGCGTCGGCCCCGGCAGCAGCCTCGTCGGCGTCAAGGAGGAGCACGCCTACACCGCCAACGACCTGTGGCTCGGGGTCTTCCTGCGCTCCGGCAACGACGCGGTCCATGTGCTGTCCGCGATGAACGGCGGCATCGACAAGACCATCGAGGACATGCAGGCCCAGGCCGAGGAGTTGCAGGCGCTCGACACCCAGGTCGTCTCGCCCGACGGCTATGACGCGGCCGGGCAGGTCTCCTCCGCGTACGACCTCACCCTGATCGCCCGCAGCGGGATGCAGAAGAAGGACTTCCGGGAGTACGCGGCGACCGTGCGGGCGGACTTCCCGGGCTCGATGAGCGGGGCGACCCGGGAGAAGTTCGAGATCCAGAACACCAACCGGCTGCTGACCGGTGATGCCGGGATCCCTCCGTACAAGGGCATCGCGGGCGTGAAGAACGGCAACACCACCCACGCCGGGGCCACCTTCACCGGGGTCGCCGAGCGCGACGGCAAGGTGCTGCTCGTCACCGTCATGAACCCGTCCTCGGACGAGGACCAGGCCGTCTACAAGGAGGCCGGGCGGCTGCTGGACTGGGGCTTCGCGGCGGCGGGGAAGGTGACCCCGGTGGGTGAGCTGGTGCCGCCGAGGTCGGCGGAGACCCAGGGGGGCGGCGGGGCCGGGGAGGCGAAGAGCGGGCCGGAGACCAAGGCGGTCGCGGCGGCGAAGGAGGAGTCCTCCGGCGGCATGGGGATCGCGCTCGCGCTGGTGGGCGGGGTGCTGGTACTGCTGGCGGCGGCCGTCTTCGTGGTGAACCGGCGCTGGCCGACCCAGCGGTCCTGAGACGTGACGGGTCATCAGCCACCGGTTCTGAGGTGTGGTGGGCCCCGGCCAGCGGTCCTGAGGCGTGGTGGGCCCCGGCCAGCGGTCCTGAGGCGTGATGGGTCCCGGCCAGGCGTCCCGGCGGTGTGACGGGATCCAGCGTCCCGGCGGTGGGCGGCGGCCCTGGACCGGGCGCGTGAGGCCCCGAACCTGGCCCTACGCGGCCGGCCGGTCGCCCGCGCCGGGGGCCGGTACGGGCGGCGCGGGCCCGGGTGCGGGCTCCGGTACGGGCTCCGGTACGGCGGCGGGGGCGTCCCGCGTGGCCGTCCACGCGCAGCAGTAGAGCAGCAGCTTCGCCATGAAGTTGATCCACAGCAGCAGCGCGATCGGCACCCCGAACGCCCCGTAGATGTTCTTGGACGCCACCCCCTGCATATAGCCGCTCAGCAGCAGCTTCAGCAGCTCGAACCCCACCGCCCCGATCACCGCCGCCACCAGCAGCCGCCTCCGCCCCGGCCGTACCCCCGGCAGCAGCGTGAGCAGATAGAGCAGGATCACGAAGTTCGCGGCGGCCGCGACCGCCAGCGCCGCGATCCGCAGCAGCACTCCCCCGGCGCCGCCGTCGGCGAGCCCGATCCGCCCCGCCGTCCAGCCGACCGCGCTGGAGCCCAGCCAGGACGCGGCGAGCGACGCCAGCGCGGTGGCGCCGAGGCCCACCAGGACCCCGGCGTCCTTGACCTTGCGCAGGACCGGGTTGCCGTCGTCGGCCTCGTCGAGCCCCCACACCGCGCGCAGACAGCCCCGTATCGAGCCGATCCAGCCGATGCCGGTGAGCAGCAGCAGCGCGCCCGCGACGAGTCCGACCGTCCCGGCGTTGGCGACCAGACCGGAGATGTCGAGCTGCTGGGAGATGCCGGGGACCTGGTCGGCGAGCTTGTCCTCCAGTTGGTCGAGCCGGTCCTCGCTGAGCAGTGCGGCGCCGATCGCCGCCGCGACCGTGATCAGCGGGAAGAGCGCGAGGAAGCTGAGGAAGGTGATCGCGGCGGCGAGGCGGGCCCAGTGGACGCGTTCGAGCGTCTCGTAGGACTTCCAGGCGTGCGTGCGCGTCAGCCGCGCCACCCACGGGCCGATGACGGGGAGCTTGGTCAACCAGTCCATGCGCCGCGCCTACCCTCCCCGCCGGTCCTCATATGCCCGGATGCCGTGAGCTGCCGTACCGCTCCGGGAAGACGTACGGCTCCGGAATGCCGTACGGCTCCGGGTCCGGCGGTCATAGGTCGGTGACCGCGAGCGCGTACATCGCCGCCCACACCAGCCCGATGACCGCGAGCGGCCGGTCCCCCAGGACGACGTCCTCGGGGGCGCCCGCCGTGCCCCGGTCGGCGAAGACCGCGTACCGCAGCACCGCCAGGATGAAGGCGATCATCGACAGCTGGCGCCAGGGCAGGAGCGCGTGGGTGTTGACCCCGCCGCTCTCCAGGGCCCACAGACAGTAGGCGAGGACCGCGACCCCGGCCGCGAGCTGCCAGACGAACCGCAGATAGCCGGTGGTGTACTCGGTCAGCAGCGCCCGGGTGGCGCCGGTGCCGTCGGCGATCTGGACGGCCTCCGAGTAGCGCTTGGCGGCCACCATGAAGAGCGCGCCGAACCCCGCCGTGATCAGGAACCAGCGGGAGAGCGGGATACCGAGCGCGACCCCGCCGGTCATCGCCCGCAGCAGGAAGCCGGTGGTGACGACGGCCATGTCGACGACGAGGACGTGCTTGAGCCAGACGCAGTAGGCGAGCTGCATGGCCAGATAGGCGATGAGGAGCGCCCCCGTCATCGCGTTGCACCAGAGCAGCGCGCCCCCGGCGGCGAGGACCGCCAGCAGCACGGCGACGGCGTAGGCGACGGCCACGGGCACCTCCCCGGCCGCCACCGGCCGGTGCCGCTTCAGCGGGTGGGCGCGGTCGGCCTCCGCGTCCCGGGCGTCGTTGACGAGGTAGACGGCCGCGGCGGCGCAGGTGAAGAGCGCGAAGACGAGGCCGAGCGCGAGGACGTTGGCGAGTGAGTCCAGCTCCCCGGCGGCGGCGGGCGCCGCCAGGACCAGCAGGTTCTTGATCCACTGCCGTGGGCGTACGGAGCGGAGCAGCCCGGAGGAGAGCCGTCGGACCCCGGGGCGCGAGGGCCCACCGGGGCCGGGCCGCTCGGGCCGTTCGAGCAGCGCGGTGCCGCCCTCGGTCATGACGGCCGCCCTCCGCCGGTCGCCGGGGCCCGGTGCCCCGAGCCCGCCCGGCCGCCCGGAGGGCCTTCTGGAGGGCCGCCCGCCCGGCCACCGGACGCCCGCCGGCGCACGGTGGCCACGCCCGCCCGGCCGGTCACGGCCGCCGTGAGCCAGCGGGCGCCCCAGCGCGCGGTGAGCCCGCCGAGGACGGCGCCCGCGGCGACATCGGTCGGGTAGTGCACTCCGGCGACCACCCGGGAGAGGCAGACGGCGGCGGCGACGGGCCGGGCCACCCGGCGCACCCCGGGCGCGAGGGCGCCGAACGCGACGGCGGCGGCGACCGACGAGGTGGCGTGGGAGCTGGGGAAGGAGTAGGGGCTCGCGACGGGGACGAGCGGGGCGGCGGCGGGCCCTTGTTCCGGCCCCGACCCCGGTCGCGCCCGGCCCACCAGCCGTTTCAGCGCCACACTGCCGAGATGGGCCGCGGCGACGAGGGCGGTCGCCCGGAGCCAGGCGGTCCGCCGGTCCCGGCCGTGCGCGGTGGCCGTGCCTGCCAGCCCGGTCAGCAGCCAGAGCGCGCCGTGTTCCCCGGCGAGGGAGAGCACCCGGGTCCCGGTGGCGACGCCGGGGCGGGCACCACAGGCGCGCAGAGCCCGCAGGAGACGTCCGTCCACGGTGAGCGCGGGCAGAAGGCGTCCGTCCGCGATGAGCGCGGGCAGAAGGCGGGCGCCGCCGTCGCGCAGGCGGACCGGGTCACCACCAGCACGGTCGCCACCCACCCGGACCGGATCACCACCAACACGGTCGCCACCACCACCGTCAGCGCGGTCGCCGTCGTCGTGATCGTCATCGCCGCCGACCTCGCGCCGGTGACGCTCCTCGCGGCCGTTCCGGCGGTACGGGGACGGGTCCCGCCCGGGCTGGGGGCGGGCCCGGCCGTCCGTACCGCCGTCCCGTCCGGTCCCGCCACCGTCAGGGCGGTCCGTGGGGCCACCACCCGCGTCTGTCATACGCCACCCCTTCTGGTGCACCAGTGACGACTCTGGCTCCCCCTGGCCCGCATTACGCGACATGTTCAGCTGACACTCCTTTAATCACCCATTTCGGCGAGTCACCCCATCACTCCAAAAAGGCGGGCATAACCGGCGTTACGGTCACACCATGGCCGTTGACCCCCCGCGCTCCCCCGTCTCGCGCCGCCCCCCGGACCCCGCTTCCGGCCCCGCCCCAGCCGCTGCTGGTGACGGTGGCGAGCGGGACCACCGACAGGCGCCCGGCGACCCGTTCGTCACCGTCACCGGCTGGGGCCGCACCGCCCCCACCACCGCGCGCGTCCTGCGCCCCCGTACCGCCGACGAGGCGGCCGAGGCGGTACGGGCGTGGGCGGCGGCGGGGTCACGGGGCGGGATCGCGCGGGGGCTCGGGCGCGCCTACGGGGACGCGGCGCAGAGCGCGGGCGGGACCGTGCTCGATATGACCGGGCTCGACCGGGTGCGGCGGCTGGAGGCCGACACCGGGGTCGTCGTCTGTGACGCCGGAGTGAGCCTGCACCGGCTGATGGCGGCGCTGCTGCCGCTGGGCTGGTTCGTGCCGGTGACGCCGGGGACCCGTCAGATCACCGTCGGCGGGGCCCTCGGCGCGGATGTCCACGGAAAGAACCACCATGTCAGCGGCGCCTTCTCGCGCCATGTGAACGGCTTCGACCTGCTCACCGCCGACGGGTCCGTCCACCGTGTGCTCCCGGGCTCCGACCTCTTCGACGCGACGGCCGGGGGCATGGGCCTGACCGGGGTCATCCTCTCCGCCGCGCTGCGGCTCCACCCGGTGGAGACCTCGCTGATGTCCGTGGACACCGAACGCGCCACCGATCTGGACGATCTGCTGGCGCGGCTGACGGCGGGCGACCACCGCCACCGCTACTCGGTCGCCTGGATCGATCTGCTGGCCCGGGGGCGCTCGACCGGGCGCGCGGTGCTCACCCAGGGCGATCACGCCCCTCTGGACGCGCTCCCCGCACGCTCCCGGCGCTCCCCGCTCGCCTTCCGCCCGCGCACGCTTCCCGCCGCGCCCGTTCTCGCGCCCCCCGGGCTGCTCTCCCGGCCGACCGTGCGGCTCTTCAACGAGTTCTGGTACCGCAAGGCCCCCCGCTCCCGCACCGGCGAACTGCGGCGGCTCTCCGCCTTCTTCCACCCGCTGGACGGCGTGCCGCACTGGAACCGGGTCTACGGCCGGGCCGGGTTCGTCCAGTACCAGTTCGTCGTGGGCCACGGCCAGGAGGAGACCCTGCGCCGGGTCGTCGCCCGGGTCGCCCGCCGGGGCTGCCCCTCCTTCCTCGCGGTCCTCAAGCGCTTCGGCGCGGCCGACCCCGGCTGGCTCTCCTTCCCGGTGCCCGGCTGGACGCTGGCGCTGGACATCCCGGCCCGGCTGCCGGGGCTCGCCTCCTTCCTCGACGAACTCGACGAGGAGGTCGCGACGGCGGGCGGCCGGGTCTATCTGGCGAAGGACTCCCGGCTGCGGCCCGAGCTGCTGGGCGCGATGTACCCCCGGCTGGACGACTTCCGCGCGCTGCGGGCCCGGCTCGACCCGGCCGGGGTCTTCACCTCCGACCTGTCCCGGCGCCTCGCCCTGTGACCCGCCCCCTCCCCCTCAAGGAACGCCCATGAAGGACGCCTTCGGCAGCCCCCAGTCCCTGCTCCTCCTCGGCGGCACCTCCGAGATCGGGCTCGCCGTCGCGCGGCGGCTGATCGCCCGCCGGGTCCGTACGGTCTGGCTGGCCGGGCGCCCCTCCCCCGCACTGGAGGCCGCCGCCGACGGGCTGCGCGTCCTCGGCGCCGACGTCCGTACGACGGGCTTCGACGCGCTGGATCCCGCCGGGCACGAGGAGGTCATCGGGAAGGTCTTCGCCGACGGCGATATCGACCTCGTCCTCCTCGCCTTCGGCGTCCTCGGCGACCAGGCCCACGACGAGGGCGAACCGGCCGCCGCCGTACGGGTGGCGCAGACCAACTACACCGGGGCCGTCTCGGCCGGGCTGATCTGCGCGGCGGCCCTCCAGAACCAGGGCCACGGCTCCCTGGTGGTGCTCTCCTCCGTCGCCGGGGAGCGCGCCCGCCGGGCCAACTTCATCTACGGATCGAGCAAGGCCGGTCTCGACGCCTTCACCCAGGGCCTGGGCGACGCGCTGTACGGGACGGGGGTGCATGTCATGGTGGTGCGCCCCGGCTTCGTCCGCACCCGGATGACGGCGGGCCGTCCGGACGCGCCGCTGGCCACCACGCCCGAGGCGGTCGCCACCGCCGTGGAGCTGGGGCTGCGCCGCGGCTCCGAGACGGTCTGGGTGCCCGGCTCGCTCCGCGTGGTCATGTCGGCGCTGCGGCATCTGCCCCGCCCGCTCTTCCGGCGACTGCCCCTGTGACGGCCGCCCGGAGGCCCGGACGCCGTCAGGGCGCGGGGAAGGGCGTACGGGCTGATTCGACCGGCCCGGCCAGTCCGTCGGCCGGGGTCCCCTGGGGCGGTACGGAGGTGACCCCGCCCCCGAACGCGTACTCGTGGATCTTGCGCCAGACGGCGTCCGCGCCCTGCTCGTAGAGGGCGAAGGAGGCACAGGTCCAGGCGGCCTCGAAGCCCGCCAGTTCGGCGAAGGCCCGGTCCATCGCCTCCTCGGCGATACCGTGCGCGACCGTCACATGCGGGTGGTACGCGAACTGGAGCTCCCGGTCCAGCGGGCCGCCCGGGGCGCGGACCCGCTGCTGGAGCAGCGCGCACTCCGCCCCGCCCTCCTCGATCGTCACGAAGACGACCGGGGAGACCGGGCGGAACGTTCCGGTACCGCACAGTCGCATGGGGAACGGCCGCCCGGTCCGGGCGACCTCGGCCAGATACGCCTCGATCGCGGGCAGCGCCCCCGGCTCCACCTCGGTGGGTGGCAGAAGGGTGACATGGGTGGGAATACCGAACGCGGCGGGGTCCCCGAAGCTCGCGCGCCGCTCCTGGAGCAGGCTGCCATAGGGCTCCGGGACCGCGATCGAAACGCCGAGCGTTACGGTCCCCACGTCGTTCTCCCTCAGTCAGTGCGTGTCCGTACAGCCGCCAGTGTGGCGGCTGTACGGCGTGTTCGGCCAGAGGCGTCCCTCACGGCCGCCCGGCCCCGGGCGGGGGCCGTCCGGCGTCTGGCGCCCGGCGGTCCGGGCGTGCCGCGAGCCGGACCTGGCCGTACGGGCGTGCCGCGAGCCGGTCCCGGCGGTCCGGGGCGGCCGGAGCGGCGACGCCCCGGCGGGTCAGTGCTTCGCGGGCAGGAAACCGACCCGGTCGTAGACCGTGGCCAGCGTCTCGGCGGCAACGGCCCGCGCCTTCTCCGCGCCCTTGGCCAGGATCGCGTCGAGGGTCTCCGGGTCGTCCAGGTACTGCTGGGTGCGGGCCCGGAACGGGGTGACGAACTCCACCATCACCTCGGCGAGGTCCGTCTTCAGCGCGCCGTACATCTTCCCCTCGTACTCCTGCTCCAGCGCGGCGATGGTGCGGCCGGTGAGGGTGGAGTAGATGGTGAGGAGGTTGCTGATCCCGGCCTTGTGCTCGGGGTCGAAGCGGATCACCGTGTCGGTGTCGGTGACCGCGCTCCTGACCTTCTTCGCGGTGGCCTTGGGCTCGTCGAGCAGATTCACCAGGCCCTTGGGCGTGGAGGCCGACTTGCTCATCTTCACGGACGGGTCCTGGAGGTCGTAGATCTTCGCGACCTCCTTGACGATGTGCGGCGCCGGGACGGTGAAGGTCTGGCCGAAGCGGCCGTTGAAGCGCTCGGCGAGATCACGGGTCAGCTCGATGTGCTGGCGCTGGTCCTCCCCGACCGGGACGGCGTCCGCCTGGTACATCAGGATGTCCGCGACCTGGAGGATCGGATAGGTGAAGAGGCCGACGGTGGCGCGGTCGGCGCCCTGCTTGGCCGACTTGTCCTTGAACTGCGTCATCCGGGACGCCTCGCCGAAGCCGGTGATGCAGTTCATCACCCAGGCGAGCTGGGCGTGCTCGGGCACATGGCTCTGGACGAAGAGGGTGCAGCGATCCGGGTCGAGACCGGCCGCGAGAAGCTGCGCGACGGCGAGCCGGGTGTTGGCCCGCAGCTCGGCGGGGTCCTGCGGAACGGTGATCGCGTGCAGGTCGACGACCATGTAGAAGGCGTCGTGGGTCTCCTGGAGCGCGACGTACTGGCGAATCGCTCCGAGGTAGTTCCCCAGGTGGAACGAGCCCGCGGTGGGCTGGATACCGGAGAGAGCGCGAGGTGGGAGTGCGGCCATGGCAGTCATTCTCTCAGGTACCCCGCGCCCGCCGTCCCGGCCCCGGACCCGGGCGCGGGCCGGGTACGACACGGCCCGTCCGGGGTTTCCCCGGCCGGGCGAGGAGCGACGATAGGAACAGGAGCGTCACCCCGCCCCACCCGGCGCCCGTCTGCTGAGAGAACGGAGACCCCGTGTCCGCATCCGAGAGCGTCCGCCGAGCCATCGCCGCCGCCGATTCCCACAGCGCGCACAACTACCACCCGCTGCCCATCGTCATCGCCTCGGCCGAGGGCGCCTGGATGACCGACATCGAGGGCCGCCGCTACCTCGATATGCTCGCCGGTTACTCGGCGCTCAACTTCGGCCACGGCAACCGCAGGCTGATCGACGCCGCCAAGGCCCAGCTGGACCGGGTCACCCTCACCTCCCGCGCCTTCCACCACGACCGCTTCGCCGCGTTCTGTACCGAGCTGGCCGAGCTCTGCGGCATGGAGACGGTGCTGCCGATGAACACGGGCGCCGAGGCGGTCGAGACCGCCGTGAAGACCGCCCGCAAATGGGGCTACCAGGTCAAGCGGGTCCCCGAGAACATGGCGAAGATCGTCGTCGCGGCGGGCAACTTCCACGGCCGCACCACCACCGTGATCAGCTTCTCCACCGACCCGGAGGCCCGCGCCGACTACGGTCCGTACACGCCGGGCTTCGAGATCGTCCCGTACGGCGATCTGACCGCGATGGACGCGGCGATCACCGAGAACACGGTGGCGGTGCTGATCGAGCCGATCCAGGGCGAGGCCGGGGTGCTGGTGCCGCCGCCGGGCTATCTGGCCGGGGTCCGCGCGCTCACCGAAGAGCGGAACGTGCTCTTCATCGCCGATGAGATCCAGTCCGGTCTGGGCCGGACCGGACGGACCTTCGCCTGTGAGCACGAGGGTGTGGTGCCGGATGTGTATCTGCTGGGCAAGGCGCTCGGCGGCGGGGTCGTGCCCGTCTCGGCGGTCGTCTCGTCCCAGGAGGTGCTCGGGGTGTTCCGGCCGGGCGAACACGGGTCGACCTTCGGCGGCAACCCGCTGGCCTGCGCGGTCGCCCTGGAGGTGATCGCGATGCTGCGCACGGGCGAGTACCAGCGGCGCGCCGCCGACCTCGGCGACCACCTCCACCGTGAGCTGGGACTGCTCACGGGCACGGGCGCGGTGGAGGCGGTACGGGGACGGGGACTGTGGGCCGGGGTGGACATCGCCCCCGCCCGGGGCACCGGACGGCAGATCTCGGAGCGGCTGCTGGACCGGGGCGTACTGGTCAAGGACACCCATGGGTCGACGATCCGGATCGCCCCGCCGCTGGTGATCTCCAAGGAGGACCTCGACTGGGGCCTGGCCCAGCTCCGGGCGGTCCTCACCGACTGAGATCCGGCTGGGATCCGGGTACGGGGGCGGGCGTCAGGCCCGCCCCTCTACCAGCCCGCGTCCGGGCTCCGGGGTCGCGACCCCGCCCCCGTACGGGGTGACGCGCGGCGTCAGAGGATGACGTGGGGCAGGAAACGGGCGTAGCCGTCCGTGACCGGCCCGGATGACTCCCGGATGCCGAGCCCGGCGGCCTCGTTCTCGACCACCCACGCGCCGAGCACCACCCGGTTGCCGTCGATGTCGGGCAGTGGCGCCAGTTCCTGGTAGCAGTGCGGGCCCTCGTGCGTCGCGGCGGGCGAACCGGCCGGGTGGAGGGTGACGCCCTCGCCCTCCCGGCCGAGCAGCGGCTTGGCCGCGTACCCGGTGGTGCGGGCCAGTTCGCGGGGGCCGTCGACGTACGCCGCCAGCAGGTTGGGGTGGCCCGGATACAGCTCCCAGAGGATCGCCAGCAGCGCCTTGTTGGAGAGCAGCATCTTCCACAGCGGCTCGATCCAGCAGGTGGAGCCGGTGGAGCCGCCGTTGTCGAGGGTGTCGAGGACGTGCGGGGCGAAGGGGTCGGTGGTGAGCCACTCCCAGGGGTAGAGCTTGAAGCAGGAGCGGATGAAGCGCAGCTTCTCGTCCACGAACCGTCCGGAGATCCGGTCCCAGCCGATGCGCTCGACGGAGAGCGCCTCGGTGGTGAGCCCGGCCTGTTCGGCGGTCTCGCGCAGATAGGCGACGGTCATCAGGTCCTCGCCGAGTTCGTCGGCGTCGGAGTGGGCGAAGTGGACCGGTCCCGGCGGTAGGAGGCGCGCCTGGCGGCGCCAGGCGTCCACGAGCCGTTCGTGGAGGGAGTTCCACTGGTCGGCGCCGGGGAAGCGTTCCTCCATCCAGAACCACTGCGGGCTCGCGGCCTCGACCAGGGAGGTCGGGGTGTCGGCGTTGTACTCCAGCAGCTTGGCGGGTCCGTCACCGTCGTAGCGCAGATCGAACCGTCCGTAGAGGGAGGGCTGTTCGGCGCGGCGGTGCCAGGATTCGGTGATGAGCGCGGTGAGCCGGGGGTCGGTGATCCCGAGGTCCGCGAAGCGGTCCTCGGCGACGATATGGGCGGCCGCCGCCAGGCACATGGCGTGGAGTTCCCCGACGACCTCTTCGAGCGCCTCGACCTCGGGCAGGGAGAAGACGTAGTACGCGCTCTCGTCCCAGTACGGGCGGAGGGAGCCGTCGGGGAAGCGGGTGAGCGGATAGATACAGCCCTGCTCCTCGACGGTCTGCTGCCAGCCGGGGCGCGGCTCGATGGTGTGACGTTTCACCGGAGTCTCCCCGCGCCGTGCTCAGCCGCCGCCGGAGCCGGAGGAGGAGCAGCCGAGGCCGCCGCGCTCCACGGCGCTCTTGCTGAAGGAGCCGTTCTCCAGCTTGCTGCCGGGGGTGGCGAAGTTGCCGCCGTAGTAATGGCGTCCGGTGCCCGTCGAGCTGCCGCACTCATAGCTGGGCAGGGTCTCCATCGTCGTCGGGTTGACGCAGCGGCGGTCCGGCTCCGAACCGCACGCGCTCAGCGTCACCGCGAGCACTCCCATGCCGCCCAGCACCACCGTGCTCGACCTCAGCCTCCGACGCGCCACGCTTCAGCCCCCCATTTTCAGCCATTGAGTTGCGACCGCGCACAGCCTAGTGGGATGTGTGTACGAGTGTTTCCTCACCTCCTGTACGTTCCGCACCACCCGCAACACGGGCGCGACCGAGGTCCGAGGGGTCCGCACCGAAGGGCGGCGGCCACCGGCCCCGTCCACCACGACTTCCCGATGTGACCCACGCCACAGGAACGCGCCCCGTCACACGGACAGTTGGTTGATGTGGAAACCAATCAAGGGGAGCTCCGGACAAGGCTCAGGTCCGGCGATCCCGACGCCTTCGGCGAGATCTTCGACTCCTACGCGCGCGCCGTCTACAACCACGCCTTAAGACTCACCGGCGAGTGGACGACCGCCGAGGACATCGTCTCGCTCACGTTCCTGGAGGCATGGCGGCTGCGTGACCGCCTCGACGCGGAGGGCGGCTCCGTCCGTCCCTGGCTCCTCGGTCTCGCCACGAACGTCGCCCGCAACACCCGCCGCGCCGCGCGCCGCCACACCGCCGCCGTCGCCCGGCTCCCCCGCCCGGAGCCGGAACGCGACTTCGCGGAGGACGTCGCCGGGCGCATGGACGACGCCGCCCAGCTCGCCGTGGTCCGCGCGGCACTGGCGAAGCTGCGGCGCACCGAACGCGAGGTCATCACCCTCTGCGTCTGGTCGGGCCTGGAGTACGCGGCGGCGGCGGAGGCCCTCGGCATCCCCGTGGGCACCGTGCGCTCCCGGCTCTCACGCGCCCGCAAGAAGCTCGCGCGGGCGGTCGGCGACGCGACGGCGGCCCGGGAACTCCCGTACCCGTCAGGACAGGTCAAAGGCGGGCAGCAGCCCACCTTCGAAACGATCCAGGAGGTGCCCCGATGACCCCCCAGCCCGAACCGAACCGGCCCAGCGCATCCGAGCGAGACGCGGTGCCGAACCAGCTCACCCCTCCCGAATGGGAGCTTCCGCCCGGCCGCCACGAGGCGCTGCGCGGCCATCTGCTCGCCGAGATCCGCCAGTCGGCCACGGCGACCGGCACCGCCCCCGCGCCCGTACGGATCCGGCCGCGCTGGACCCGCCCGGTCCTCACCGCCGCCGTGGCGGCCGTGGCCGCCGTCGTCACCCTCACCGTGCTGCCGCCCGACAGCGAGAGCGCACCAGCCGCCTCACCGGAGGCGGTGGCCCTGCTGGAGGGCGCGGCACTCGCGGCCCAGGGCCAGCGGCTGCCGGACGGGATCCGCGACGACCAGTTCGTCTACATCCGCAGCCAGCTCGGCTACACCTCCGCCAAGGGCGACGAGGTGAAGCGCGACCCGATCCACCCCCGGGAGGTCTGGCTCTCCATCGACGGAACCCGCCAGGGCCTGCTGCACGAACCGCAGGGACCCGGCACCCTGCCGCTGGGCCCCGAGAAGCCCGGCCTGCCCACCAGCACCCACTACCGCAACCTCCAGAAGCTGCCGACCGAACCGAAGGAGATGCTGCGCTGGCTGGTCAAGAACCGCCAGGGCGACAACAGCAAGGACCAGCAGACGTTCATCACCGTCGGCGATCTGGCCCATGAGTCCCTGCTGCCGCCGGACGTGGCCGCCGCGCTCTTCCGGGCCGCCGCCATGATCCCCGGGGTGAAGCTGGTCGAGACGTCCACGGACGCGGCGGGCCGCAAGGGCATCGCCGTGGCCCGGGTCGACGACGGCGTACGCCAGGAACTGATCTTCGACCGCCAGACCAAGCGCTACCTGGGCGAACGTCAGGTCGCGGTGGAGGACCTGGAGAACGGCCAGAAGAAGGGCACGGTCACGGGCGAGAGCGCGGTACTGGAGCGCACGGTGGTGGACGCGCTGGGCCAGCGGAAGCCGGGCCTGGGCGCCCAGAACCCGGTGAAGATCCCCTTCGCGCCGGGAGCGCACGTCCCAAAGGGCCAGCAGCCCACGTCGAAGTCCGCGACTGTCCCCGACGGCACGGAGAGCGGATCGCCCGCGCCCAGCGGCAACCCGAGCGCGCCCACCCCCGGCCCCGGCGCCACGGCCGATGGGCCCGGTGCGCCCACCCCGGCCCCGGCCCGCTGACGGCCGGGCCCGGCGCCGGCGGCTGACCGCTGAACCAGGCCGTGCGGTGACCGACCCTTCCGCCCAGGCCCGTGTCGTGAGAGTCCTGTCCGTCCGCCGTGCCCCGCTCCCCGGCTCGGGGCCGACGCGGTCGGACGGGGCTCCTGGACCGACACCTCCAGCGCTTACGGGACAGGGGCGCCCGGCGATCCGCCGGGCGCCCTCGTGCCGTCCGCCCTACTCCTGGTCGCCCAGGTCACGGCGTCCGAAGCGGCGCTTCGTCCCCAGCTTGCGCAGCACCGGCCAGGGGTCACGGACCGAACGCCCGTATCCCCTCAGCTTGTGCGGCTGGCACAGCGCGCAGCCCTTCCAGCGGCGGTGCGGTGAGTGAGCCATCTCTTCCTTCCCTACGCACCCCGCCCTGGGGCCGGCGTAGGGATGTCCTGGTCATCATGCGTTCCACCCTAGAACAGGGGTCTGACACTCGGCCGGTCCGCAGGGTGATCGAGAGGAGCCCCGACGACGGCCGCGCGCCCGCCGCCGCTCCCCCGGCCACCCCTCACGGCAGCACCCGGCAGAGCGCCTCACGACCACCCCTCACGGCAGCACCCGGCAGAGCGCCTCCAGCGCCCCTGCCCATCCGCTCTCCGTGGGCCGCCCGTACGCGACGACAAGCGCGTCACGCGGCCCGGCCACCCCCTCCCCCGCCTGCGGATGCCGGAACCGGGCGAGCCCCTCCAGCGCCAGCCCCTGCACGTTCGCGGCCTGGATGACGGCCCGCTCCATCCCCGGCGGCAGCGCCAGCAGCGCGTGCAGCCCGGCCGCGATGCCGCTGATCCCCACCTCCGGCGCCCGTTCGGCGAGCGCGGCCACAAGATGGTCGCGCCGCCGCCGGTAGCGCAGCCGCATCGCGCGCACATGGCGGTCATAGGCCCCGGAGGTGATGAACTCGGCGAGGGTGAGCTGGTCGGTCACCCCGAGCGACCAGTCCGAGAGCCCCCACACCCCCTTGCCCGCCACGACCTCCCCGACCAGCGCCTCCGGCAGCACCATCCAGCCCAGCCGCAGACCGGGCGCGAGCGACTTGCTGGCGGTGCCGAGGTAGACCACCCGGTCGGGGTCGAGCCCCTGGAGCGCGCCGACCGGCTGCCGGTCGTACCGCAACTCCCCGTCGTAGTCGTCCTCCAGGATCAGCCCGCCCGTGGCCCGCGCCCAGTCCACGGCGGCGGCCCGCCGGTCGGGCTCAAGGGGTGAGCCCATCGGGAACTGGTGGGCGGGCGTCATCAGCACGGCGCCGACGTCACGGAGACCGGTGAGCGCCCCCGTATCCGTACCGCGTGCGTCGAAGGGCAGCGGCGGGACACGGAGTCCGGCCTGGGTGAGGACGGACCAGTGCAGATCCAGCCCGTAGGACTCGACGGCGAGCGCCTGGGTGCCGCGTGCGCGCAGCACACCGGCCAGCAGCGTCAGACCGTGGATGAACCCGGAGCACACGACGATCCGTCCGGGGTCGGCGTGGACGCCGCGCGCCCGCGCGAGGTAGTCCGCGAGCGCGGTGCGCAGTTCGACCCGGCCGCGCGGATCGCCGTACCCGAAGGCCTCGTTCGGCGCGTCGGTGAGCGCGCGGCGGGCCGCCTTGAGCCAGGCGGCGCGCGGGAACGACGACAGATCGGGCGTCCCCGGCACCAGCGTGTGCACCGGCCCCCGCCGCACCACCCGCGCCCGCCGCCCCACCCCCGCGTCCCGCCGGGGCTCGGCCCGCGCCGCCACCCGCGTCCCCGACCCCTGCCGCGCGCTGAGCCACCCCTCCGCGACCAGCTCGGCATACGCGTCGGCGACGGTGTTGCGCGCCACCCCGAGATCGGCGGCGAGCGTACGGGAGGACGGAAGCCGCGTCCCGGGCGCCAGCCGCCCGCCGCGCACGGCCTCGCGTAAGGCCTCCATGAGCCCGGCCCGCAGGCGGGGGCCACGGGGTTCGAGATGGAGATCGGCGCCGAAGGTGGACCAGGGGTCGGTCATGGGGCGGGAGCTTAGCCGTGGGCCGCCGGGGCAGTTCGCCCCGCACTGTCAGTGGCACCTGGTGGGATGACGGAGTACCCGCGCACCGCACGGGCGGCGCGGCCCCAGGGAGGGGGAACCCGATGTCCCAGCATGAGATCGAGGACCTGGTCGCGGACTCGATCCGCATCCTGGACGCGCACACCGCGCCGGACGACCCGCGCGTCAGGGGCTGGTTCGCGGCGCTGTACCGGTTCCAGGGCGGGTACGACTGCTCGTTCACGCACTTCCGCGTGATGGACGTCCTGCTGCGGCGCGGACACACCTACCGCTTCCCCCTCGACCGCCACCCCGACCACGCCGAACGGGCCGCGTACTTCGACGGACTGACCGAGTTCACCGCCCTGCGCGCCTTCGACGAGCACTCCCCCGGCTTCACGGGCTATGACTCCTGGCTCGACGACGGCTACGCCGACCCTCCGTTCCTCTACTGCGACGCGGGCACCCCGCTGTGGCACCGCATGACCACCACCGGCACCCTCCACGGCCCGGCCGCCACCCCACCGCCCCGCACCCCGCTGATCGACGTGGTCCACGAGATCGCCGCCGCCGCCGAGAGGGAACACGACCACGACCTCATCGGCCTCTGGTACGCCTTCGGTTGCGCGACCCTCGTCGGCGGGCCCGTGGGCTGCCCCTACGACGTGGCCGAACTGGCCGGGATACCGGCCGTACGGGAGCTGCGCGCGATCGTGCGCCGCACCGGCGCGCTGGCCATCGCACGGCGCTCGCCGTACGCGGTCCCGGTGGAGTGCGCGGATGACGAGGAGTTGGAGGCGTGGTGGTGGGGGGTCTAGGAGCGTGCTGGTACGGCCATGGGTGTGGCGGTGTTGGCTCACGGCTCAGGGGTCACGCGCGAGGAGGGCGGCTTCTTCACCCGGCTGGCTCATGCTCTGGTGGCGTGAGGTCATCGCACGGGTCGGCGCGTTCCTGACCGCTGAGGACATTCCGTACGCCATGGCCTCGCTGAATTCTCGTAGGGCGGGGCGTTGCCGAGTTGGTCGCAGGAGGGCGAGGGTCCGGAGTAGTTCGGCATCCTGCCGGGTGCTCGTGGGCTCATCGTCCGCTGGGGGTGTCGTGAAGCCAGGTGCGGGCGCGGTCGTCGAGTTCGCGGGCGGTGTGGGAGCCGCGTGCGGCGACGGGGGCGAGGGTGGCGCGCATGGCGTGGACGGCTTTGGTGGTGCGGGTTGACCGGGTGCCGGTCATGGTGGTCAGGGATCGGTGCCAGGTGGTGCAGGCCGCTTCGAGATGGCCTTGGCGATACTGTGCGCGGGCTTGGGACGCTGCCGTGAGGGCGGCGTAGACGCGGTAGTCGACGTCGCTCAAGCGGCGTTCTACGTCGTGGTAGTGCCGTTCGGCCGCGGCCCAGTCGCCGAGGCGTTCGGCGATCATCGCCCGATGGGTGTTGACGGTGGACAGGGCGGGGCCCCACAGCGCTGACCAGCCCGTCATCTCGGCGGTCGCGACAGGTGTTACGGCCAGGTCGCGGGCGAGGTCGGCTTCCCTGAGTGCGGCGGTGGCCTGACCGGTGTCGGTCAGCGCGCGGGCCCGGCAGATGACGAAGCGTGATTCGGTCGCGGCATCGACTCGGCCATGGGCCCGTTCCAACGCGGCGTCAGCGAGGTTGAGGACGTACTGGGGACGCTGGTTGTCCATGCCGTGGTTGGCGAGCAGCCGTAAGGTGAACGCCTCGTGGGCGGCGTCTCCCGCTTCCTTGGTGAGGGCGTATGCCTGGAGGTAGTAGCGCTGGGCCAGTCCCATCTCCTTGGCGTCGAACGCCTTCCAGCCCACGAGGCAGACCAGGGACGCGGCGGCCAGCAGCATCTCGACGTACTGCCGGGAGGTGCGGAATCGGGCCCGGCAGAGGTCGGCGACATCGGTGACGAGGTACTGGACGACGGCGCTGCGGCCGTGCTGGCCCCCGTGCCGTTCATCCATGGCCGTGAACATGGCGACCATGTCGCGTACGGCCTGGATCTCCTCGTCCCCGGCGATATGCCCGTCGAGGGCGTACCGGGTGCGGGCCTGGGCTTCGGCGGCGGCACCCAGGGGCAGTGCGGCACCCGCCACGGAGTACGCGGCTCGGGTGAGCAGTCTTCTTCGGTCGATGTCGGCCCTCCCCAGTCGTCCCAGTGTTTCCACCGGGTCACTGTCGACGGTAAGCCCGAGGGCGGCGAGATCGGAATCGCGGGGCGCGGTGAGTCCGATGTCCTCCGGAGTGACGGTCCGGCCGGTCTTCCAGGTCAGCGCCTCACAGAGGTGGCGGACGGCCGCCGGATTCGGTGAGCGTCCGGCGATCCACGCCGCCACGCTGGATCTGCCGGGATTCACGTGCGGGTCACCACTCGCGGCGGCGACCATGCCCGTGGCGCGAGCCACTTGCTCATAGGTCAGGCCCGAGTCCTCGATTAAGGCGCGCAGAGGGTCGTTCGGCTGCTGGGGCACCCGTCCACGCTAGCGGCCCGGCGCCGGTTCGTCCGGGAGCCGAACGAACCGGAACAGGCGGAACATCTCCCGCCCGCCCGGAGCCTGGCTGCCCGGTCCCCGCCAGCGCTTGACTTGCTCCGCGCCGGAAGCCGCGGGTCCGTGCCCGGGTGTGACACCACACCCGCACACACCACATCCCCCCGGTGAAGTCTCTGAAGCGGTTCCCCGCCGGAGTCCCGATTCCCCCGGATCTGGAGAAACCCCATGTCACCCAGAACGGCTACCCCCATGCCCGAACCCCCCACAGGAAACACCCCAGCCGACTCAACGGAAGAGACTACGAACGCCCCACCGCCCGAAATTCGGCAGGAGTCCCCGGTACTGCGGTCGCTGCGGAAGCGGGTGCGGGAGATCAACGCCGAACACGAACACTGGCGGTTGCCGTGATGCGGTTATGGCTCTGGCTGCTGCTCGCGCTCGGTGCGGCGGAGGAGCGGCTCGGACTCGGGTTCGAGCTGTTGCGGCTGCGGTGGGACGCGGACTGTGTCGATGAGTGGAGCCGGGGGCTTGAGGCCGAGGCGTGTCAGGCGCGGCTTGATGCCGAGTTGGAGCGGCTGCTGGAGGACGGAGGTCCGGCGTGAGCGGGCCGCCCGTCGCGTACCTGTGTCACGTCATCGCCGAAGGGCCGGTGTACGGGTCGGGGGAGATCGTTCCGTTCGTCCTCGGCACTCTGCGGACCCGTTCGCAGGACACCGCCCTGACGTGGTTGCGGATGCAGGCCCTGCGCCTCGCGGACGGGCTGGACCCCGACCCGGACCGGGCCCCCTGGGCCACCCGCTGCGAGCGGACCCCCGTCCCCGACGCGCCCACCGAGATACGCGTCTGGGCCACCGATCCCGCCGAGGACCGTGCCGCCCGTACCCGGCTCGATCAGGGCGTGGCCGTGTCCGTCGTCATCCCGGACGGGCCCGACCGCTACACCCTCGCGATCAGCCCCCGACCCGCCCGCGTCCTCTACATCCGCCCCTTCTTCCACCCCCACCCCACCAGGAGATGAGCCATGCCCCGGACCGGACGCGACCACGTCCACACCGACAAGACCAGCGTCATCGCCCGCTACTGCGAAGGCGCCTCCATCAAAGCCCTCGCCGCCGAGTACGGCGTGAGTGACGCCTGGATGAAGAAGCAGCTCACCACCTGGGGACTCCCCGTACGCGGAGTCCGCGACGCCCGCATCCTCCGCGCCCGAGCCCAAGACCGTGTCATGAACGACCAACAGCCCCCCACCTGCCAGGAGTGCGACGACCTCGTCACCGCCGAGCGCGCCGCCCGCACCGCCCACGACCACTCCGCCGCCACCGACGCCCGCGTCCTCCTCCGCCGGCATATGGACACGGAACACCGACCGGAGCGGCGTTGATCGCAGCCCGTCTTCTCAGCATGGGTCAAGGAACCGGGACCTTCGGTGGAAGAAGTACACAGGTTTCCTGTTCTGGAAAGGCCGCTTACTTGCTTCCTCCGCCCTCGGATCGGAAGTATCGAAGCTCTTCACGTTCCATCACTTTTGGGGGCACGATGCTGCGTAATCTCTCCAGTGAGGGCACCTGCAAGAACGGGAGCTGCCCGACGCTGTGGGGCACGGAGGACGCCGAGCGGTATGTAGTGCAGGGGCGGATCGTCACGGACCCCGCATGGCTGGCCCAGCTCGGCCTGCCCGAGGGCGAGACGGCCGTGCTGGTGCCCGCCGAAGTGCTGGAGGGGTATTTCCGTGATCACCGGTGAGGCGTTCGGGCGGCTCTTCGAGGCGTTCGAGCGGACCGCCTTCCGGCTGGAGACCCTCGCGGTCTATGACGTGGAGGAGGAGCGTGAGGAGTTCGAGCGCTTCCTCTCGGGTGGGGACATGGGACCCGAATGGGACGACAATCCCTGGGTGCGGTCGATGACCGACCTGGGCAAGCAGGTATCCCGGGTGCATGTGCTGCGTTCGCCGCTGACCGACTACCTGCGGTACGAGCTGGCCGCCTACCCCGGAAACATCACCGCCGGGGAGACGATCGGCATCATCGACCTGGCCGAACGCCCTACGCCCGAGCTGCCCGATCACGACTTCTGGCTTTTCGATGACCGGACGGTGCTCCGCATGCACTACACCCCCGAGGGGCGCTTCATCGGTGCGGAACCGCTGCCCGAGGGGGAGCTCGCCGAGTACCAGGGATACCGGGACCGTGCCCTCACCACTGCGGAACCGTTCGCGACCTACTGGGAGCGACACCACTGACCACGGATCCGATGGGCAAAGCCCTGCGGGCGCTGCGTGTCGCGGCCGGGCTCACCGGTGAAGCCGTCGCCCGCAGGGCATCCATGTCCGCCGGAAAGCTCTCCAAGATCGAGAACGGAAAGGTCAGGCCCACCCTTCAGGACGTGGAACTCGTCCTCACCGCGCTCGGGGTGGGCGCGGAGGTCAAGGAGGAGTTCCTGGCCGCCGCGCGCACCGCGTCGGCAGAGGCCACCGCGTGGCGGCAGTTGCGCCAACTGGGCCCGTGGAAGCATCAGAGAACCATCCGTGCCATCGAGGCCAGCACCATCGTGCTGCGGCTGTTCCAGGGACAGCTGGTGCCTGGGCTCCTCCAAACGTCCGAGTACGCCTCGGCTGTGCTGTCCCTGCCACCGGGCCTGCCGGACGAGACCAGAGCCAGAACGGTCGCAGCCCGTCTCGAACGCCAGTCTGTCTTGTACGAGTCCGGTCGGACGTTCCGCTTCCTGGTCTGTGAACACGTGCTGCGATGGCGCATCGGTGAGCCCGAGGTCATGGCGCTTCAGATGGATCGTCTGGTGTCCGTCTCCCGGCTGCCCCATGTCTCCCTCGGCATCATCCCGGCCGGTCGGAGGATGCCGGACTTCCCCATGACCTGCTTCAGCCTCCATGATGACCGGCTTGTTCTCGTCGAGACCTTCCACGCCGAGATCACCACCCGCGACCCCCGCGATGTGCGCCTCTACCGGGACACCTTCGACCGTTTCGCCACCGTCGCGGTCTACGGCGACGCCATGAGGGACCTCTTGGAAACGGTCCGCGACGAGTTCTTGCCGTCACGGGAAAGGTCCTGGAACACCGAATCCGACCAGTGCAGCATCAGCGATGTGCGGCTCCGGGCGGAGACACCACCCGAGCCTCCCGGCAACCACGACCGACCCATCTGAACTCGACGCCGTCGCTATCCGGTCTCCGGGATGCCGGTAGAGCCCCGCCGCCGCTCGGCGCACGCAGGGACGCGCCATGACCACGACGTGGTTCTCGTCCTCCCCACGTGAAGGAGAAGCAGATGACCGACCTGTACGGGCTCCCCATCAGCCAGGCCGAGTTCTCAACGCCTTGCGGGGGCAACACCCACCCCGACGGCGAGTCCTGTGTGACGCTTGCCCGGATCGGCCACGACGCCTGGGCCATGGGCGACAGCAAGCGCCCTCAGGCCGAGCCGTTGCGTTTCACCACGGCTGAACTCAACGCGGCGGGGATTGACCCCGGCGTCTTCGGGCTCTCTGCCTGACCTCCCGCGTCTCCGCTCACGGCCCCACCCGCTAAGCCGGGCGGGCGGGGCCGTTACCCGTCCATGGAGGGGAGTGCATGTGCACATCCACGGCTATGCCTGGCTCGGCGAGAAAGCCGACTTCGACCAGGACAGCCTGCGCCGCCCTCCGGGTCCCGCGCCCACCCCGAGCAGCCCGCCAGAGGTGGCGGAACGTCATCGTCGAGCCACGACCGAGTTTCCCGTCACGGAGATTCCACCGATCCAGACGGCCCACTGGCTGCTGAAACCGCCGCCCCTGGTGCGTGGCACCTGGTACGAACCAAAAGAAGCGGGGGAATGGCTCGCCCAGCGGCTCGCCGAGTTCGCCCCGCGCTTCTCCACGGCTGCAGAGCACGAGACCGCCCGCCACGATCGCCTGGTGAGAGCGGCCGTGGAAAGACTCGCCACGGGCCGAGACGTGTCCCTGGGCCACTACCTACGCGGCACCCTCTTCCACTCCCTCGCTCTCGTGACTTGCTCCCCCAACGGAACGCACCCGCACATCCGCTGCCCTGCGCCCGACCGGTGACCAACGAACCGAGAAGAGGGTCGGGTGGGGTCGACCGCCTGGGGCCGACCCCGGACCGACACGGGCACGGGCCGACCAAATGGCCCAAGAACCCACCCCCGAAATGGACCACACCCCTGCGCCACCCCCGTCCTACGGTTGACCCATGACCACCACAGAGAACAGCAACAAGGAACTCCTCCCCGAGCACCCCGCCCGCCTCAACGTCGCCACGCTCCTCCCCGATGTCTACAAGGCGATGGTCCGGCTCGACGGCGCCGCCCGGCAGGGGGTCGATCCGGTGTTGCTCGAACTCGTCAAGATCCGGGCGTCGCAGATCAACCAGTGCGCGTTCTGCCTCGATATGCACACCAAGGACGCGCTGGCGGCCGGGGAGAGCACCGAGCGGATCATCCAGCTCAGCGCGTGGCGGGAGTCGCGGCACTTCTACACCGCCCAGGAGGTCGCGGCGCTCGAACTCACCGAGGCGATCACGGTTCTGACGGACGGGTTCGTGCCGGACGAGGTGTTCGAGGCGGCGGCGAAGCAGTTCGAGGAGAAGGAGCTGGCGCAGCTGATCGCCTCGATCACCGTCATCAACGCGTGGAACCGGTTCGCCGTGACGGGCCGTCTGGTGCCGGGCCACTACACCCCGGGGTCCCTGCCCCACTGACATCCCCGGAGGAGACTGGCGCGGGTCCACCACGGGGGCGGACCCGCGCCCGCGGCTACTCCTGCCGTGCCCCCCGCTCCCGTTCCTCCCCGCGTTTCTCCTCGCGCTCCTTCTGGAGCCCCTGTTTACGCTCGCGTTCCTTCTCCAGCAGGGCCCACAGCTCCCGCTGGTCCTCGGAGAGGGGCTCGGGTGGTCCGTCCTCGTCGCGCCAGCTGCCGTCCTCCTTCATCTGTTTGACCTGGGCGGCGGGGGGCGGGTACGGGTCGAAGTCGGAGGGGCGGGGCGGTTCGGGGCCGTCCGGGCCGATGCGGACGAACTGTTCCACGCGGGTGATGCGGAAGCGGCGGCCCGCCACCGTGATGCCCGCGCCGCGCTGGTCGTCGAGGCGGTCGGCGGCGCGGGCGTACTGCTCGCGTTCGGTGGGGCCCAGGCCGTCGAGTACGGGGGCGAAGACACGGAAGTGGGAGGCGAGGGCGTCCCGGGCGCCCTGCGGCGAGGTGCAGGAGGCGCCGTGCGGCTTCCAGTGGCCGTCGACGCGTTCGGCGATGGCGTACTCGGTGGGGAGCAGGACCGCGCCGGGGTGGGTGCGGGTGGCGGCCTTGGCGTCGTCGTACACCTCGTCGGGCGCGTTGCCGCGGGCGCGGATGAACTGGGTGAGGTCGAAGCGGAGCAGGCCGTCGGCGAGGCCGGTGTCGGTGTAGGGGTCGATCACGAAGCCCTTGGTGCGGCTGGGCACGTCGTTGCCCTCACCGGGGCGGCTGCGGGCGGGGTCGGGGTCGGAGGGGCGGGGCGGCTCGGGGCCGTCCTGGCCCATGCGGATGAACTGTTCGACGCGCACCACGCGGTAGCGGCAGCCGAGGACGGTCATCTCGTCCAGCGCCACCCAGTCGAGTGTGTCGGCCGCCTCTCTCGCGGCGGCCTGTTCCGCGCCCTCGGTCCGGTTCGCCATCCGGAGGAAGTGGGAGGCGAGCACATCGCGGGCGTCCTGGGGCGCGTTCCCTCCGCAGCCGAGGATCTCCCAGCCCCCGTGGTCGAGTTCCCGGGTGATGTGGAAGACCGGCAGCCCGGCGCCCATGATCTGCGGATACCGCTTACGGGCCCGCCATGCCTCCTCCTCGGCGAAGGCGGCGATGGGGCCCTGCTGAGCGGAGACCCGGAAGGTCAGATACGCGGGTGCTCCCTCTCCGTACTCATTCATGTACTCAGTGTCCCGAAGCGGCCTTCCCTCGACCGGCCGACGGAAGAATCACGGAAAGTCAACGACCGGAATGAGTCATATCTCCGTCATGGAGCGGAAAAGACCAGCTCACCAGCGCTCCTCCCGGGCACGGCACCGGCGCACTCCGCCGCGCGCCGCATGGGAGGCCGCTCCGGACAGCACGTCGCCCCCGGTCGCCGGGGGGCGGCCGGGGGCGGCGGGAGATCAGTGCGGCGCTACGGGAGCGGCGCGGAGCGGGGGAGGACGGCTCAGATCAGGCCGAGCGCGCGCACCGCGTCGCGCTCCTCCGCCAGCTCCTGGACGGTGGCGTCGATCCGGGTGCGGGAGAAGTCGTTGATCTCCAGACCCTGGACGATCTCGTACCGGCCGTCCTTGCAGACCACCGGGAACGACGAGATCAGGCCCTCCGGCACACCGTAGGAGCCGTCGGACGGGATACCCATGGAGGTCCAGTCGCCCGCGGCGGTGCCGTTGACCCAGGTGTGGACGTGGTCGATGGCCGCGTTGGCGGCGGAGGCGGCGGAGGACGCGCCGCGCGCCTCGATGATCGCCGCGCCGCGCTTGGCAACGGTCGGGATGAAGGTGTCGGCCAGCCACGCCTCGTCGTTGACGGTCTCGGCCGCGTTCTTGCCCGCGATCTCCGCGTGGAAGATGTCCGGGTACTGGGTGGCCGAGTGGTTGCCCCAGATCGTCAGGCGCTTGATGTCGGAGACGGCGGCACCGGTCTTCGCGGCGAGCTGCGAGATGGCGCGGTTGTGGTCGAGCCGGGTCATCGCGGTGAAGCGCTCCGCCGGTACGTCCGGCGCGGCGGCCTGGGCGATCAGCGCGTTGGTGTTGGCCGGGTTGCCCACGACGAGGACCTTGATGTCGTCGGCCGCGTGGTCGTTGATGGCCTTGCCCTGCGGCTTGAAGATGCCGCCGTTGGCCTCCAGCAGGTCACCGCGCTCCATGCCCTTGGTACGGGGGCGGGCGCCGACCAGCAGCGCGACGTTGGCGCCGTCGAACGCCACGTTCGGGTCGTCGCTGATCTCGATGCCGCGCAGCAGCGGGAAGGCGCAGTCGTCCAGCTCCATGGCGGTGCCCTCGGCGGCGCCGAGCGCCGGGGTGATCTCCAGCAGGCGCAGCTTGACCGGCACATCGGCGCCGAGCAGGTGGCCGGACGCGATGCGGAAGAGCAGCGCGTAGCCGATCTGGCCGGCGGCGCCGGTCACGGTGACGTTGACGGGAGTGCGGGTCATGGCGATCTCCGTAATGCAGACGGGCGATGGGGGTTCACTGCCCCGGGTCCAGAACGCCCCTTCGCGCCGCGCAACGACGAATCTTGATGTGAAGAGACATCCAGCGGTCAGGCTATCCGACCCACTGGGACCCCAGCCCTCGGACCCTTGTGGCGCGGCTCACTCATCTCTCCGTGCTGGGTGCGTCCGGTGTACGGGGGCGGCGGGCCCGTCTCCGTACGGGCGGACACGGCTCGCTCCACGCCTCAGGGGCCATGTCCCTACGACGTACAGAGGCGGCGGGGCCGTCAGGCCCCCGATCCGTTGGTGCAGATGGTGTCGCCCGCCGCCGCGACCGTGGCGCATGCCGTCGGCCTGGTGCCGGGCGGGACCGCCGTCATCGGGGTGTAGGCGTCGGTGGCGACATTGACCCGGCCGGTCTGGGTGCCGTCGCCGTTGACGCTGATCTCGACCGTGTCCCCGACGGCCGCCTCCGTGATCCGGGCCCATGCCGCCTGGCAGGTCTCGCTGTAGCGGACCTGGAGGGTCGCCGTGCCCACCGGGCGGGACGCCACCGTGGTGGCGTAGCGGCCGCCGCAGCCCATCGCGTCCGGATTCTGGCCCGCGCAGGTCGCGCCCTGGCACTTGACCCCGGCCTGGGCCGCCGAGCGGGCACCGGCGGTGGCCTCCCCGGCCGCGGGCGAGGGGGCGTCCCCCGTCTGGGGCGCGGCGGCGGGTGCCGAGACGGACGGCACGGCCCGCGCGGCGTTGGCGCTCGCGTCGCCGCCGCCGACATCGGAGAGCAGCACCGCCCCGGCGACCACGACGAGCGCGCACACCCCGCCCACCAGCATCGGCGCCATACCCCGGCCCCGCCCGGCGGAACGTTTCCGTCCGCCACCGGTGGTCTCCGGCGGGCGCTCGGACGTGCCGTACGGGGAGGGGGACGGGGGCGTCGCGCCGGTACGGCCCGCCGCCCGGTGCTGGCCCTGGCCGGGTCCCGGCTTCTGCCCCTGTCCCTGTTCATAGTCCTGGAGTGCCGCGAGCGCCTGGGTGATCCGCATGATCTCCAGGGTCTGGTTATGGCGCTCCTCGGCCTTGCTCCAGGCGCGTTCGGCCAGTTCCCACAGGGTGGTGAGATGGCCGGGGTTGGTGCCCGTGACCTCCGCCAGGGCGACGATCGCGCCCTTGGGGGCGAGGATCCGCCCGTTGAGATAGCGCTCCCACGACGTCTTGCTGTAGCCGGTGCGGTCCGACACCGCCGCGATACCCAGTCCGCTGCGGTCGACAAGTCGACGGAGCTGCTCGGTGAAGTTCCGGACCTCCGGGTCCAGCTCCTCCGGCAGTGGCTTCCAACGAGGCATGGCGATACCCCCCTCTGTCCCCGAGCGTCGGCGATGTGCGACCCCCGACGTACTCGTGAGACAGGATGTCAGTTCCCGACATCGGCGCGTAGGGGAGCATTCCGGTTTCCTGGCGGACGCGGAGATTCCGTGTCGGTTCCGCGCATCGTCCCGGCTGCCGACTCAGTGTCGCACTGCAATCGGCGCGACATGACACGACTGCGGAATCGTCACCTCCGTGCCACAGGTCCCGGAGTTCCCTTGCTGCGGCGTCAACCCGTGATTGACCCTGGTCACCAGCACCGGCGCCCGTCCTCAACGGGGGAGAGGACGGG